>WTID01000110.1:0-13266 GCA_011522855.1 Flavobacteriales bacterium | reverse complement strand
CTGCCGTCGTCATCTGTGGCGTCTGGGTTGAAGTTGCAGGCCGAATCGTCCTGACATCCCGGGATCTCCAGCTCGTCGCAGACATCGTCGTTGTCGGCATCGTTGTTGCACCGGCCCACACAGTCCACCACAGCCTCTCCGTCCACGACGAATTCCGGGTAAAGGTCCTCGGGATGGGTGCACTGGCCATCGTCGATGGTCGCGCCGGGGTCATAGTTACAGGCCGTCGGGTCCGTGCAACCGGCACAGCTCGTGTAGTCGCAGGAGCCATCGTCGATGGTGGCGTCCTCATCGTAGAGGCAGGCCGCCATGTCCATGCAACCGGGGATTTCGACTTCGTCACAGACTCCGTTGGCGTTCTCGTCGTTCAGGCAATTCTCATCGCAGTCGACATAGGTCTTGTTGTAGAGGTCCACCGGGAAGGTGCAGGTGCCGTCGTCCAACGTGGCCTCCACATCGTGGTTGCAGGCGAGCGGGTCCGTGCAGCCCTTGCAGCTCTCGTAGTCACAGGAGCCGTCCGTGATGAGGGCCTCGGAGTCGTAGTTGCACGCCTGGGCGTTCGTACACCCGGCACAACTCACGTAGTCGCATTGCCCGTCATCCAGCGTCGCCTCCGCATGGAAGTTGCAGGCGCCGAAGTCCATGCATCCGGACACCTCCTCCTCGTCACACACGCCGTTGGCGTTGGCATCGTTGTAGCAGACACCGTCGCAATCCACATAGGCGGACGGGTAGAGGTCAGCCTTGAAGAGACAGGTCTCATTGGAAGCGAGGGTGAAGGTGGCGTCGTAGTTGCACGCCTCGGTGTCCAGACATCCGTAGCAGTCGAAGGTGCAACTTCCATCCTCGACGTCGGCGTCGGGATTGTAGTTGCAGGCCTGGGGAATCGTGCATCCGTCAATCAGGCTGAAGCCATTCCGGTCTACGCCGGATTCGGCCATGCCCTCGCCACAGTCGGCGAAGTCGCAGGACTCCACGCGGTAAAGGTCGGCGTCCGGGTCATAGTTGCAGGCGAATCCAAGCGGGCACGCTGCACAGGAAATCAAGTCGCACGTGCCATCATCCACATTGGCACCCGGGTCATAATTGCATGCCTTGGGCGACGTGCATCCCGGGTACTCGCAGCCAAAGTCAATGGTGGCACAACTGGAGTAGTTCGCAGCCGCCGGATCCATGCAGCCCGCAATGCGCATCGCAGGGTCGAAGGTGTTGGACGCGCACAGGGCGAGCTTCGTGTCCTCATCGAGACCGTCCACCTGGACCTCCGAGTTCGTGAAGGTGGACCCCGAGGACGTCAGCCCAATGGCCGTTTCCGTCTTGATGGAGGTTCCGTGCAAGTCGAATTCGGAATCGATCAATTGCACTTGGCTGGAGGCCGAGGCCCCGAGGACATGCAATCCGACGCCTCCCGGATTCGCGAGGAGCGTGCCCTCCACGGTGAGCTGGAGCTCCCCGGAACCGTTGAGGGTCACTCCAGAACCATTGGCGTTCAGTCGGGCATTCGTCACATTCAGCGTGCCGGATGTTTGCAGGATGGCGGCATCAAATCGGGAAATGCGGCTGTCTTCAATGGACACAGCGTGGCGGGCAATGAGGCCCCGGCTTCCTGGAGCGTCCTGCCCGATGAGCAAGCTGTTGCGCAGGGTCAATCCTGAGGCGGATTCGGCCACCTCAATGGCATCGCCGGTAGGCGCGTCAATCCGGATTCCATCCAACGTGGCCGCTCCCCCGTTCACCACGATTCCAGGGATGAGGGTCTCGGCCGTCCTCAGAGAAGCACTGTCCGCAGCGATACCAGAATTGGCTCCCAAGAGGGTCACGTCGCTGGAGACAATCAGGGGGATGGAGTCAAAAGCACCCGCTTCCACCTCGATGGTCTGTCCGGGGTCTGCATTGTCCAATGCCGGTTGAATCTTCATGCCGGGATACACGATGCCATTCTGGGTCACCATGTCGAAGGCAATCAGATCTGTAATCGTCCCACCCAGCGTTGCCGCAATCTGGCGGATGTCGTCGTTGTGCACGATGATGCATCCGGTCAGGTCTCCCGGAGCCTCAATGACCTGCTCGAACCCATCGGAATTGATGTTGATCGGGAATTCCGGACCGATGCCGGCTGGAATGACAGAGGCATCGAGCTGCACGACGATTCCACCACCCCCCAGGCTTTCCGGTCCTCGGAGGTCCAAGGACCCCATGAAGGTCAACCCGGTGATTTCCTGGTCATAGTAGTTGGACTCCATGATGCCGATGTCGCCAAATCCATTGTCGATGCTCGTCACATTTTCAACGAGGACCTGGGCGCAGGTGCTCAAGGCCAGACCGAAACCGATGGCACTTCCGCTGACGGTCACGTTCCGAATGATGTTGATGTCTGGCCCCGTCAGTCCATTCAAGTCGATGCAGGATCGATTGGAGTCATAGACCGCCACATCCTCAATCGTGAGCCCCGTGATCCCGGGCTCGCTGTGCACGGCGTATTCCGTATTGATGCCGCCGGCGAGAATGGTGACATCCTCGAGGGTGATGTTGTCCGCACTGAGTGCAATTCCCCAGCCAATTTGGGCGCTGACGTCAATGAGCGTCCCTCCCCCCTCTGCACCAGACAGGGTCAGAGGAATGGAAATGGACACGTGTTCGACAAAGGTGTTGGCCGACAGCTCGATGTGGTCGCCTGGAGAGGCGTTGCTGACCGCATCAGAGATGGTCTCATGCCCCGTTCCAGTGGTCAAGTTCTCCACGAGAACGAGCTGGCCTTGAATCAAGGACAATGGCGCCATAAGGCAAGCCAAAATTGCAAATTGACGGAACATAATACTTAATTCGTCTATAAATATAGTATATCCTAGCCAAACGGAAGGATTTGTCCGTTGTGCAGGAATTGCTCCCAATACGCTGGAATCACAAAGGGGTTACATGAAAAACGACCGCATGTGCGGCCGTTTCTCAAAACACGAGGAGGAAGCGTTAGTCGCAGTAGGTCCCGAAGACCGCCAACATGGCCAGAATGTCGGCCGCTGTAACGAGTCCATCCCCATTCAAGTCAAGGTCTCCACATTCGGAGATACAGCCATATCCGGCCAAGATGGTCAAGACGTCCGATGCGCTGCGGATGCCATCATCGTTGAGGTCACCGACACAGAACTCGTTGATGTCGCAAATGCCGTCACCATCACTGTCTTGCAGGCATTCTCCGTTGCAGTCGAGGTAATCCTCCGCCGGATAATTGCAGGAGCCGTCCTCGTCAGTGGCCGACGGGTCGTAGTTGCATGCCGATGGGGCCGTACACCCGGCGATTTCGAATGGATCACACACCCCGTCGCCGTCGGCATCAGAAAGGCAGTCACCGTTGCAGTCATATCCATCTTCCGGCGCCACGCAACTGCCGTCGTCGTCGGTGGCTTCCGGGTTGAAGTTGCACGCGGACTCGTCCTTGCATCCTTCGATTTCAAAGGCATCGCATACCCCATCCCCATCGACGTCGTCGACGCATTGTCCCAGGCAATCGTAAGCGTCCGATCCGTACAGGGTCACCGGTGTGCTGCATGTGCCATCGTCGATCTGGGCGTCACTGTTGTAGTTGCAGCTTCCTGGGACGGTGCAGCCGGCGCAACTCGAGTATTCGCAAGAAGCATCGTCGAACTCGGCCTGTGCGTCATAGTTGCAGGCGCCACTGTCCATGCACCCTCTGATCTCATCGATGTCACAGATCCCATCCCCGTCCGCGTCGCTGGCGCATCCGCCGGTGCAATCCAGGGACGGATCGTTGAAGATGTCGAGGGGGTAAATGCAGCTGCCGTCATCCACAGTCGCATCGGAGAGGAAGTTGCACGCCTCCGGATCGGTGCATCCCTGGCAAGAGACATAATCACAATTGCCGTCATTGAGGCTGGCCGCAGCGTCATAATTGCACGCCCCGGGATTCGTGCATCCCGCGCAACTGGCATAGTCACACGACCCGTCATCGTCCGTGGCGTCCATGGAGAAATTGCAGGCCGTCACGTCCCCGCATCCCGGTACCTCGAATTCGTCGCACACACCATCCTCATCGACATCGTTGAGGCAGTTCCCGGCACAATCCAAATGGGCGGCTGCAGGATAGAGACACGCCAAATCCAACGTGGCCGACGCGTCGTAGTTGCACGCCGCGCCATCCATACACCCTGCACAGCTCGTGTAATCGCACGCTCCTTCCTCCAATTCGGTGACCGCTGGATCGAAGTTGCATGCCGTGTTGTCCGTGCACCCGAAGCAACTGTCGAAATCGCAGGACCCGTCGGCCTCCGTGGCTTCGGAGGAGTAATTGCATGCCGCCAGGTTGGTGCACCCCGGGACCTCGGCCTCGTCGCAGGTTCCATCCCCGTCGGCGTCGTTCAGGCAGTCCCCCTCACAGTCGAGGAAGTCCAATCCAAACAGGTCTTCCGGATGAAGACACCCTGCATCCAGCACGGCAGCCGCATCGTAGTTGCACGCCATCGGATCGGTGCAGCCGGCACAGGTTGCGTACTCGCAGGACCCATCATTGATGGTGGCCCCTGCGTCCAGGTTGCAGGAGGCCGGATCGGTGCAGCCGGAGCACGATAGGGTCTCGCAGGAACCATCGTCCGTGGTCGCCTGCGCGTCATAGTTGCAGGCTTCGGGATTCATGCAGCCAGAGGTTTCCACCTCGTCGCATACGCCGTTCCCATTCGCGTCATTCACGCAAAGGCCATCGCAGTCCACATGGTCGACTCCGAACAGGTCCAAGGGGTAGGTGCACGTCGTCGTCGACAGGGTCGCGTCCGGGTCGTAATTGCAAGCATCCGGGTCTGTGCACCCGGCGCAGCTGTCGAACTCACAGGGACCGGGCTGGAGATAGTTGCAGGCAAACGGCAGGGTGCAATCACTGAAGTAAGGCATTCCCGCCGTCTGACCGTAGGTGCAACCATAGGTGAGCTGCGGGAGAATGTCTGGATCGTAATTGGTGGCCGCGGGATCGCCGCAACAGCTCAAATAGTCGCACAACGCACCATCATGGATGGTCACGTCCGGATCGTAGTTGCAAAAGCCCTCAATGGCGCAGCCGGCGCAACTTGTGTATTCACAGCTTCCGTCGTCGCTGCCAGCAGTCGGATCGAAGTTGCAGGCACCACTGTCCGTGCAGCCCCCGTACAGGCACGAGCCGTCATCGTTGGTCGCGTCGGAATCATAGTTGATGGCACTTGGCGCCGTGCACCCGAGAATGCGACAGGAACCGTCGTCGATGGTCGCCTCCGAATTGTAATTGGTGGCCGCGGGGTCCGTGCAACCCCGGCAACTGAGGAAGTCGCAACTGCCATCGTCCTGGCTGGCAGCCGCATCGTAGTTGCACGCCCGATCATCCGTGCAGCCTGCACAGCTGGCAAACTCGCAGGTGCCGAGGTCGAGATTGGCCTGAGGGTCGTAGTTGCAGGCAGAAGCATCCGTGCACCCGAAGAAGAAACAGACTCCATTGTCGAATGTGGCGTCGGGGTTGTAGTTGTCCGCCTCGGGATTGAGGCATCCGGCAATCCGGCAGGAGCCGTCATCAATCGTGGCTCCGGGGTCGAAATTCAAGGCTGCCGGATTCGTGCATCCCCGGCAGCTGTCGAAGTCGCAATCGCCTTCAATGGTGGCCGAAGGGTTGTAGTTGCAGGCCGTGGGGTTCAAGCAGTCTGCGCAGGAAGCGTATTCACAGCTTCCATCGTCGACGTCGGCCCCCTCGTCGAAGTTGCAGGAGTTCACATCCGTACAGCCTCCATACTGGCAGAGGCCCGGATCGACCGTGGCACAGCTTTCGAAGTTGGCGGCGGCAACATCCATGCACCCTTCGATGACAATGGGGGGCATCGAGAAATCATTGGTCTCACAAAATTCAATCCGCTCGTCATTGGTGAGGCCGATGATCTGGACCTCCGACTCCACGAAGGCATTGCCCTCCACACGGTGGGCGACCGGCACATCGAATCGGAACGCATGGCGATGCAGCGCCCCCGTGGTGCCGGTGACGATGAGGCTGTCTCCTGATGCCGCGGATGTGATGGCGAAGGCATCTGCCCCGGCATTGATCATGACCAGCCCTTCGGCCTCGAGCCGCGCGGCGGAAGTGCCATCCGAGGCAAGCCGAACGCCCTCCCGGTTGTCCGCGATGGTGGAGGATTCAATGAGGGCCAATCCGGACTGGGCCACGAATCCAACGGGCCAATTCCGCCACGAACAGGCATCGAAGCTCGCGCCGGCCCAACTCCGCGTTCCCGCCTGCCCCAAGTCTCCCAGCGAATCCAGATTGCCACGAATGACGGTGTTGCGGATGACCGCATTGTCTACGCCGGAGTCGAGAATCAAGCCATCTGCAACAGCCGTCAATGGCTGGATGCGAATCCCATCGATGGTGACCTCGGAGGCTGACACCCGCATTCCTCCGGTAAAGCGAGCCTCCACACCGCGCGCCGGATCCGTGGCGTCGAGTCCGGCATTGGGGCCAATGATGGACAGGGAGCGGTCAATCGTGACGAGGGAGGCGTCATAATCTCCGGGTTCGAGGATCTGGATGGTCTCCCCCACTTCCGCCATGTCGATGGCATCCTGCAGCAACATGCCCGGCCAGATTTCCAAGGCGCCTGAGGCGATGTTTCGCGAGACGAGGCCCATGACGCCAGGAATCTGCGCCAAGGCTTGCGTGAGGGCGGAAACATGCTCCGTGGTGCACAGGATGTAGCCGAGGGGCGCCCCGTCAAACTCTGTCATCGCACTGATCTTGTGGATGAAGTCGCCCTGCATGTCAATGTCGAATTCCACCCCGATTCCCGGATTGACCACGGTTGAATCCGACTGGACCACAATGCCCCCCAAGCCATCTCCATTGACCCCGAGCAGGGCGAGATCGCCAGAGAATCGGATGTCCTCGGTGCTTCGGGTCGTGTAGGCACTCTCGAGGATACCGACGTCCCCGTTGCCGTTCCCGGTTGAATTGAAGTTCTTGACGTCCACGTTCTGACAGCTGCTCAGGGCGAGACCGAAGCCCGCAGCGCAATAGAGCACCTCGCAGTCCTCGATGGTGTTGACTGCGCTTCCGTCCAATCCATTGAGGTCGATGCCAGAGGACATGTTGTTGAGCACCCGGACATTGCGCAAGGTCAGACCCGACACATCAGGTTCACTGTGGATGGCATAGGCGGTGTGCGCCGGCCCAGACTGGATGGTCAGGTCTTGAATGGTCGTCGAACCCGCCTTGATATGGACCCCGTACCCGGGCAAGGTTCGAATGTCGAGGACCGTCCCGCCCTCGGGGGCACCAAGGAGAACGAGGGTGGAGTCCAGGATCAGGTACTCGTCGAAAATGACGGCAGCGAGATGCAGGGTGTCCCCTTCTTCGGCCTCATTGACCGCGGATTGGATGGTGGAATACCCGATGTCCGTCCTCGCATTGAATACGGGTGAATTCTGGGCTTGGGTGGACAAGAGAGCCGCACTGA
The DNA here is from genome assembly GCA_011522855.1 of Flavobacteriales bacterium. Lineage (GTDB taxonomy): Bacteria > Bacteroidota > Bacteroidia > Flavobacteriales_D > Sanyastnellaceae > UBA8752. Next base: position 5,794 of record WTID01000110.1, on the reverse strand, counting down.
AACTCAGCAGAAAAAGGAAGCGCATGGCAGGAAGTGAATCGTCCTGAAACTTAATGGAGCCAAGGGCAGAATGGCGAATTTTTACAAAGAAGGTTAGATGGTTTCGATGCAGATATATGGTGATTCAGTATTTCTTATATACTTTACAATGGTCTAATTTCCGGTCGGGCGCCCTTGCTCTCGGGTTATGCCTAACTTCATAGAACCAAATGTTGTCCATGCTCCGCACGACCTTTCTTTTGGCCGCAGTGCTCTGCGCTCATGTCGGCCTCGCCCAGCTTTCCATCGAGGCCACGGCCTACTCCACGCGCTGTGCCGGCAGCTCCACCGGGTTGGTGGAATTGACGGCCAGCGGGGCCATTGGTGCGGTGACCTATCAGACCAATTTCAACTTGGCCGCGCTGCCTGCCGGCTCCTACACGATTGAGGCGACGGATGAAGGCGGCCAGACGGCCTCCGTCAGCTTCGAGATTCTCGATCACCCGGCTTCCTGCGGCTGCACCTACACGCAAGCCTTCAACTATGACCTGAATGCCGACGTGGACAATGGCAGCTGTGTCTTTGCCACGGACCAGAGTTGTCTGGGCGACATCGTGCCCGACGGTGTCGTGGGCACCAACGACTTGCTCCAGCTCCTCGTCGAGTTCGGCGAGGTGTGCGAATGACAGGGGCGTTCCGGCCTTTGACGATCAGCCTTCGTCCTCCGTGCTGGAGGACATGGTGTGGAAGACGTTCTGGACGTCGTCGTCCTCTTCCAGTTTCTCGATGAGTTTCTCGACCTCAGCTGTGGCTTCCTGGTCGAGCTCTTTGGTGTCCGTTGGGATCCGGTCAAATCCGGACTCGAGAATCTCCCGGCCGTCATCCTCCAGCTTCTTCTGGAGCGTTCCGTAGCTCTCGAAGGGGCCATAAATCATGATGGCATCCTCATCGACGCCAATGTCCTCGGCTCCGAAGTCAATCAGCTCCAGTTCGAGCTCTTCCGCGTCGATGCCCTCGGAGGGCACCTTGAAATGGCAGACGTGCGTGAACATGAACTCCACACTGCCCGTCGTCCCGAGGTTGCCGTTGCACTTGTTGAAGTAGCTCCGGACGTTGGCCACGGTCCGGTTGTTGTTGTCCGTGGCGGTTTCCACGAACACCGCAATGCCATGGGGGCCGTAGCCTTCGAAGGTCACCTGCTTCAGGTCCGCGGCATCCTTGTCGGTGGCCTTCTTGATGGCCCGCTCGATGTTGTCCTTCGGCATGTTGGCCGCACGACAGTTCTGGATGACGGCCCTCAGCCGGGCATTCAAATCCGGGTCCGCAATGCCGCCTCCCTCCTTGATGGAGAGGATGATGTCCTTGTTGAGGCGGGCAAATGTCTTCGACATCGCGGCCCACCGCTTCATCTTGCGCTCCTTGCGGAATTCAAAGGCTCTTCCCATGCCCTCAAAGATAGCGGCGGGGGTTTCCCGACCTGAAACGCAACCTTCAGGATTTCCGGACGTAAGGGTGGGAAATTCCAAGAATCATGATGCCTTACCGCACCCTCCTCCTCCTCGCCGCCATCAGCTTCGCCGGTTTCGCCCAGGCCCAAACTCCCGGGTCTGCCGAGCGCCATGCCCTCACCGGGTTTGACAACAGCTACGCCAACACCCTTCCGGTTCCCGTCTATGACCGCGGTCACGACCAGAACCGATACGGATTCAACGCCATTTTCGAAGTGCGCGTCGCTCCCGGAGTCGTCAAGGTCCTCGACGTGCGCCAGTACTACAGCACGGAACAGCTCGCTGTCCAAGGCTTCATGAAGGTCCGCAGCGCCATGCCGGCCGATGCCGTCCTCGTCCACGTCGAGTGGGTGTCGCCCACCTCAGGGGCCGGAGTCATCGGCCACTGACCTGTTGCTTTTACTTCCGCGTTCGGAGCAGGAACAGCCCGATCACCAAGACCAGGGCCCCTGCTCCGACCGCGAAGTAGAGCGGATTGTTGGCCGCCGTGCTCAGCGTGGCGCCCACCCCGAGTGTTCCGAGGAACAACAGAATGTAGACGTAGTCGGGAATCCGCTCCGTCGTCTCCACGAATTTCTCCGTGCGCTCCGTCTTCACCAGACGGCTGAGCGCATCCTGCATGTCCCGGCCGTACGCCGGGACTTTCACTTCGGTGCCATCAGTTTCCCGGATGGTGATGAAGTACTTGTTGAAGCCGGGGGCAGACTCGCTGTCCCGTTGCCATTCAGCGCGGATGGCCATCCTGCGCGCCTTGGTGCTTTTTGCCATTTTCCTGAAATGCGGGCGCAAAGATGCGCCGCACATTCCTCAATCCCGCAGGAGCACCACTTTCTTCACACCCACTTCACCTGAGCGTCGCATTCCCGTCATGAGGGCGGAGCCGGTCAATCCGGGTGGCAGGTTGAAATGAACCTGGCCATGGGCATCAGAGGGTTCCTCGGCAACCATCTTGCCGGCACCATCGAGAAGACGAATCGGGGTCATGGGGGCCCAACCTGCGGCGTGGACACGATCCCTTGCCGGAACCGGCCAGGCAACGATGTCCGCCTCCGCGCTCTCATTGTCCACACCGAGGCTGGCCAGATCGAGGATGAGCAAGTCATCCACGGCGGCCTCGATCAGCGATCCCCCTTCGTATTCCTGTCCAGGCCGCAAGCTGTCCGAGGCCACGAAGCGGATCTTGAATTCGTCAGTCAGGTCGACATACTCCTGGATGGCGAAGGCATTGCGGCGCCACCGGATGTCTTGGGTGAGGGTCTCCTCGATTTCAACCCAATTCTGCCCACCATCGTCGCTGACGTGGACCTGCCACCAGTCAGCGCCCGGATTGGCGCCGGAGGCCGGCGCGTTGACATACCACCGCCAGTAGCTGAGGATGGGCGACACCATCTCGCTCAGGTCGATGGCCTCCGACTGCAGGGTCGTGGAGCCTGCGTCCACATCGTTGGAACCGATGCCGGCGTCGCCTCCCGGGCTGACGCCCGTCAGAAAGCAAAACAGGCCATCCCCCGGGGTGTGGTCCTCGGCCGGGGCGCAGATGCTGGACGCATCGCCCGGCGTGCTGTACGACCCGACGGGAATGGTGGATTCCCACTCCCCTGTCTCCGCATTGTCCTCGGGCAGTCCAATCTCCCAGAATCCGAATTCCGAGTAGTCGTCCTGGTCGTCGATGAGGACCGGCTCCATGCCGACGATGATGTTGAACGGCAGGTTCGGGTTGGCCGCGTCGTCCGCCGAGAACGGCGTGATGGCGCTGGTCGCGCCAAAGAGGTCGCTGATGCCGAAGAAGTACTCCACCACCGTGCCGGGGTCCTGGGCAGGCAGGGTGGTCACGAACACATCGTTGCTCCCCTCCTCCATTGGGACCACGGTCCAGCTGTCGAAGGGCGAGATCCGGTAGTGCAGGTCACAGGTGCTGAAATACTGGCCGAACGGGAAGAGGATGGCCGCTTCGGCTTCCACCGTGATGGGCTCCGCCTCACTGGCGAATTCGATGGCGTCGTGCTGGATGTCAACGCTGCTGAAGAGCGAGATGCCGTGCATGCCAAAGCCCTCCAGGATGGCATTGCCATTGGGCGTGCCGTTGGACAGGTCGTCGTCATCGTCATCCGCCTGGAGCACGTCCAGCAGAATTTCCACGAATGCTTCCCCCTCGTTGCCGTTCTGGGTCTGGGCCTGAAGGCCGGGATAGGCCGCGACGAACAGGGCCATGGTGGCGTCCCAATCGCCCCCCATCAGCAGGTGCGTGTCATACCACGCGCCACAGATGATTTCGCCGTCGGCGTGCACCTGGCCCACCAGATCCTGCGGATACACCTTCGGATTCTCGTCGTACCGGCGGATGAAGAAGGACTCGTCTTCCATGTAGCATCCGGCCCCGAGGACGGGGTTGCCGGTCAGGCTGATGGCCCAGAAGTCCGCGTAGCCCTCATTGATGCCCCCGTTGGTGAAGGCTCCGCCCTGGCTCTCGTAGAACAGGTCGTTGATGCCGTGACCGTATTCGTGGAACACGACGTCGCTGACCAACGAGAAGGCATTGCACCCATCCCCTTCGCTGTAGAAGTTGATGCTGGGCGATCCCGGCGTGTAGAAGGCGTTGCAGGTCCCGTTGACATCCACGAGGGTGGGCAGAGAGAAGTCCAGACCGTCGAAGTCGGGCAACCAGGTCGACATGTGGTCGTGGATGCGGTTGACATTGTGGTAGGCGCTCAACTCCCGGATGTTGGCCGCGTCGTCCAGGCTGATGACCGTGTCGCCGGACACCTCCACATCGAGGGAGGGGGTGACCTCGTTGGTGGTCACCGTGCTCCACAGGCCCTGGAGCTGAAGGCCGAGTTCCTGGGGTTGTTCGGTGTCGAGCAAGACCATTCCGCCTTCGGATGCGGTCATGGCGCCCTGCATGGTCTGGACCTGAAGGTGTCCGAGCCCAACCTCCACGGGCGCCGCGAATGGCTGGGTCAGGTGAACCGTGCCGGTCAGCTGACAGTTGATCATCTGCATCAAGGCAGGCGGCCCCATGGGCTGGATGCGGGCATGGGTTGGCTCTTTGGGGTGTCCCACGTGCTTCACCTCGTTCTGGCGGAGCCATACAGTGCCATCCTCGAGGTCGACGAGGGTCCGGTAGTGGACTGGTACGCCTTGGTCGCTGATTCCCCGGACTTCGATTTCCCGGACGGCCCGGTGGTCGAACTCAATCCGTTCACCCCCCACCGGGGTCGGCAGGAGCCACTCCCCCTTCAGGTTGACCGTCATATCGGCCAGGGACAGCCCCTCAGTTGCTGCCGACAGGAGCGCGTCTCCGTCCAACTCGTCACTCAGGGCGGGCCAGGTGGCGCCCGGGTGGCACTGGGCTCCCCACGAAATCACCCCGTTTGCTCCGGTTTTGACCACGAATTCCGTGCCGAGCACCGGGCGACCTTCCACCTCTTGATGCGAACGGTGCAAAACGTGCTTTCCCATGGAGATGGTGTTCCATTCAGCCGCCTCCGCACTCCAGCCGGCAGACAGCAACTGGGCTTCCAGCCACTGGGGGGCATCCTCCACGGCAAAAGCTGGACCGTAGGCCCGGTGCACGGTGCCCGTTGAAGGGTCGAATTGGACTTGCCAGCGCGGATGCTCGGTGCGGAATTGGGACCAGAATGGACCGCCCCGCAGGCGGGACTGAACATCCACATTCGGCTCGCTCCACGTCGGGGCCAACCGAATCTCGTTCGGGTCCACCGACACCGTCGGATCAGACCATTGGGCGAGCGAAATGAGGGGGGCGAGCAGGAGGAGGAGCGCGGACAGCGCGAGGGCACGGGTGGTCATGGTGACAAGGTAACGCCCACGGCACTGCGTTGTTCGACAGCCAGCCGAACAGGGGCATCAGATGGTTCATTTCTCGGTCGGCTTGCCCATCCCTGACTTCCAGAACATTCAACCCAATAGAAAAGCCCGGTCGATGCCGGGCTTTTCAAGTCGTTCGGAGAGACGAATCACACGCCGTCGAACTCCACATACACGGTATCGCCGCATGCCACGGTCACCGTGGTGTCGAGGGCGGTGCAGAGGGAGATCAGAGCGAGGCTGAACTCGATGTCGACATCACCAGCGTCCACCTCCACGGTCTCCGTGGAGAGGATGCCCATGTCCGTGGCCACGTCGTCACCGCCGACACTGACGTCCGGGGTACAAAGAGAAGTGTTGAAAATGGTGATGACGGCCTTGTTGCCCTCGTCACACACTTCGGTCACACCGTCATCGCAGCTGGCGAAGAGGGCGCAGGCGGCAAACATGCCGAGCAGGGTGCTCTTGTTCATGGGTTG
>WTID01000217.1:6375-8580 GCA_011522855.1 Flavobacteriales bacterium | reverse complement strand
TGTAACACGGTCAATGTCAATATTTTAAGATAATGTTTGCGTCTGGCGAACCCCAAATCAGGAGGACAAGTCTTTGTAATCGTCGCACGGCGTCATGAAGTGCTTCATTTGGCCTTGCTCGGTTCGGTGTACACGCGCTGGATGACCGTATCGGTCATCAGCTTCATCTGCTCCAGTGATCCGTCATCTCCGTAGAGGCGGCGGATGGAATCCAGCTCAGCCTTCAACGTGGCCACGAGTTCAGGGTCAGCTTCCGCATAGAGGTTGTTCATCTCCAGCGGGTCGGCCTCCATGTCATACAGCTCCCACTCGTCCATGGAGTAGTAGAAGTGCATGAGCTTGAACCGATCCGTGCGGATGCCATAGTGCGGTTGGACCTTGTGCCACTTGGGGTACTCGTAGTAGTGGTAGTAGACCGAGGATCTCGGCGCCACGCCCCCCCCGTCGAGGGCCGACTTGAAGCTCTCTCCCTGCATCTCATCCGGCACATCGAGACCGGCGAAGTCGAGCAACGTCGGGGCGAAATCCACATTCATCGCCATGGCGTCGGACGTGCTGCCCGGCTCGATGACGCCCGGGCATTGGATCACGAAGGGCATCTTGAACGACTCCTCGTACATCCACCGCTTGTCAAACCAGCCGTGCTCGCCGAGGTAGAAGCCCTGGTCCGAGGTGTACACCACGAGCGTATTCTCGTCGAGCCCGGATTCTTCGAGGTAATCGAGAACCCGCCCGATGGCGCGGTCCACTCCGGCCACGCACCGCAGGTAATCCTTGATGTAGGTCTGGTACTTCCAGTGCTTCAGCTCCTCCCCCTGTAGGGTGTCGTTCGGCGTCCAGAACTGGCCCTGATCCCCATAGGAGAGCCACCGCATGGAGTCCCGGCGGGTCTCCAGTCCAGCCGGCGGCTCCTGCTTCATGTCCCGGCGGTTGAGGTGATTTTCAATCTCCATCATGTTCTCGCTGGCCGCGAGCCGGCCGGCATAGTCGTCGTCGAATGTCTCCGGCACGGGGAAGTCGAAATCGGTGAAGAGGTCGTGGTACATGGAGTCGGGGCGCCAATCGCGGTGCGGCGCCTTGAACTGGTACAGGAGCATGAAGGGCTTGTCTCCGTCCCGCTGGGACAGCCAATCGATGCAATCGTCCTCGATGACCTGCGTGCTGTGGCGGCGGTATTCCGTGACCGTGTCCGTCCCGTTCACGCAGAAGACCGGCTTGAAATAGGTGCCCTGCCCTCCCCAGTTGATCAGAACCTTGGAGTAATCAAAGCCTGTGGGCTCCGTCCCAAGGTGCCACTTCCCGATGACCGCCGTTTCGTAGCCATTGGCCTGGAAGATCTTGGGAAACGTGAGTTGGCTTCCATCGAAATCCCCTCCGTCCACATTCTTGTAGAACCCGTTCTCATGGGAAAATTTCCCCGTGAGGATGGACGACCGGCTCGGTCCACAAATGGAATTCGTGCAGTACACCGCATCCATCCGGGCCCCGTTCTGTGCGATGCGGTCGATGTTGGGCGTCGGGGCCAGCTTGCTGATGTCCGAACCATAGGCACTGATCGCCTGGTAGGCGAGGTCGTCGGCCATGATGTACAGGACGTTCATGGGCTTCTGATTGGACCCGGAGTCGGCTGCGCCCTGACAGGCGGTCAATCCCAGGGCAATCAGGAAGAAAGTGAAAAGGCGAGGGGTCATGGCGTAGGGGGTTGGAGGCTCATTCCACGAGGAAGGGAATGTTGGCCACGGAGACTTGATGGTGGGAATTCTGGGCGAAGAGGAAGACGCGATAGGCTCCGGGACGGGCGGGGGTAGTGAACGTCATGGCCCTTCCTTCGGTCGACTCAAATGCGAGGTTCAATTCGTCGGGACGCTCCTGGAGGTCGCCGCCAATCTTGTTGGTGAAGCCCTCGGGGAAGAGCCTGAGCTCCAGCTCGACCTCCTGTTCCTCACACAGGGGACAATCGAAGTCCAAGGTGGCCGTCTCCCCCGCCTTCACGACGTGGTCCTGTCTCCATCCGATGCCATTGAGCCGGATGTCCATCACCGAGGGGGCGCGGTGCTCCGGCCAGGAGCCGGTCCAGCAGTAGTGCATGGCATCGACGGCGTCCGTGGGGCGTCCATCGTAGGTGAACATGCCGTGCCACGTGGCCGTGCTTTCCTGCTTCTGTCCCCAGAGGAAACAGTAGCTCCCCAGGCACTGCTCCCGGTC
>WTID01000217.1:4693-6275 GCA_011522855.1 Flavobacteriales bacterium | reverse complement strand
TCCATCTCGTTGCCGATGCCCCAGACCAGGACGGCGGGGTGGTCCTTGTACTTGAGGACCTCCGTCTTGAGCTGCTCGATCTGGGATCGGACGGCGTATTCGTCATCGTAGTCCATCCCCGTCCGTTCGGGCCGGACGTACAGGCCGAGCGACACGGTCATGTCATATCGGAGCGCCGAATCCAGCAGGTCAGCCTTGCCCGTGCTCCAGAGTCGGATCGAATTGGCCCCGGAGGCTTTCAGCAGCGGGAAATGCGCCTTGGCCCCGGCCCCCAGAATGGGATAGGGTTCTCCATTTCGCTCCAACGTGAAGCCATCCCCGTTGGAGATGACCTCCACATGAGCCGGCCCCGATTGCGCAGACATCTGGGCCGAGCCCAACAAGGCGATGAGAAGACACAGCACACCCTTCATCCGCCCTTCCATTTGAACGGTTTGTCCGGATTGCCCCGGAATTCAGCGAGCTCGAAATCTCCAGCGGTAAACCGGGCGTCTTCCAGTACCTGGAAGCGAACCTCCTTCAGCGCAGTCCAATCCAGATCTTCATGGCCACGAATGGACTTGATGGGCACACGCACGGCCCATTCTCCCGGCGCCACATTCTGGAAGTTGTCCTTATCCAAAGTGGTCTGGATCCGCCGCCTCGTGCCACGGTAAGCAAACAGGGTCATCCGAAGCTTGGGCGGGGATTCCGCCTGGAGACGGAACTGAACCGCCGATGTCGAATGGAGCTCCTCCACATCGACGAGGAGCCACTGGTGGGCCCCGAACCCAAAGCTGTCCCAGGGCTTCTTCCCCTCCAACCGGACATCGGCCACCACCGCCTCCGAGCCCTCCCATCCCGTTGGCGGAGCGACAAAAAGGAAGTGATTGGATTCAACTCTGTTGATTCCCCACCACGATTCTTGACCCTCACCCAAAGTGAAAGGAAGCTCCGTCACCCGGTGGGTCGAGGTCGAGGCCTCCCGGCCATATCCGTGTTGATGGGGCACGATGCGGATGTCGTCCACATGGACGTCCCCCTTCTGCTGGAACTCGATGCGCAGCTCCTTGATGTTGGCCAAGTTGACCCCATTGCGCTCCGGACGGAAGGCCCGAAGGGGAATGCGCACCCGGGTCCATTCCGTGCCGATGCCACCGCCCTCCATGTCGAGCAGGCTCATTTTGGTTACACACCGCTTGCCGCCGTAGTCCGCCAGGCTGAAGAACATGGGCACCTTGGTGAGGAAGCCAGAGTCCACGCGCACCATCAACTCGATGGCCCCTTCCTCATAGATTCCCGTCAGGTCCTTGCCCTTGTAGTCCTTCCACAGGAATCCCATCCCGATGTACTGGCACCCTTCGGATTGGTCCCATCGCAGATGCAGGTGGTCCTCTCCGGAATGGCTGCCTTCCTTGACGGCGCGGAAGGACCGACAGGGAATGTCCTTCAACCCAAAGGCCGGGGTCCGTTCCGAATCCGTGTAGATCTCCGCGTATTCAAACGCCGCCCAAACGTCCGCCTCCGGCTGCACGACATCGTACAGCGCCACGTCCTGCAGCTGGCCACAGGAGGCCATCAGCATCAACGAAAGAAGGACAGC
>WTID01000217.1:0-4593 GCA_011522855.1 Flavobacteriales bacterium | reverse complement strand
TTGTAGACCTCCATGTCCGTCGTGAAGACATCGGCTCCATTGTTGGAGGTGTTATCGTTGAACGGGGCCGTCGACTCAGAGATGAGGATGTTGACGTACTGATCGGTGGCCAACGCCCCATCCATGCCCGACAGCACGCCGAGGTTCAGGTAGAAGTTCTCGGCATCGGCCGTGATGGCGCTCAGATCCAGCGGGAAATCAATCTGGCCGAGCATCCATTCGTTCCAGCCCATGCGCCCCCCCATCTTGAAATAGTTAACCCCCATGAGCGGATCGTCCTGGGCCACCTCGAAGGTCATGTTCTGCGAGAACTGATGGAAGACGAGGGCCTCTTCGGGAATGCCCTCCTCGAAATCGGCAACCGGAATGCCATCAAAGATCCGCGTGCCGGCCACCGTCAATTCCGTGCGCATCGTGTCCGGCTCATCGAGCACGGTTAGCTCCACGGTGCAGTCCTCCGTCGTGAAGAAGGGGACCTGCGACGTGCCTCCAGTCCACACGACGGCATTGGAGTCGAGACGGCTCGAAAACCCCGTGATCACCTTTCGGCTGCCGGTCGTCTGGCCTTCAATGACGAGGGCCCAATCCACCTCCTTGTTGAATTCAGCATGGAATCCGACCACATCGTTGACGGAGAAATCGGGGTTCGAATCGGTCACCCGCAGCGAGTCGAGAATGTCAAACTCGCCGAGCAGGACCACGATGGACGGCCCCTCGAATTCCTCGGTCGAGCAGGCGTACAGGCCCAGGGCGATGCCCAAAGCGATCAGGGAAATCCTCATGGTGTTCATAGGCGGACGGAAAAGACGAAGAGCAACCTCCGGTAATTGAAATCAGGTTGAAGGGGGTCGGCGAGGGAGGACCCCCATCCACTGTATTGGACATTGGCATAGACCGCGTCGCTGAAAGCGTACCACAGTCCCGCGGAGAGAATGTGGTCGGACACGTCGTATTCCCTGGCGCGGAAGGTCCGGATGGATCCAAACCCGTTGCGCTCCGTGATGAATTCGTTGCCCTCCGCGTCCAGGCGCTTGATGGCCCCCTGCAAGAACAGCCGGTCGGCCACCTCCACGTTGGCAGAGACGTCCAACACCCGCCGGGACAGGTCCACCGCGGCCAAGGATTCTCCCGTGCGCGAGGTCTGCTCCACATCGGCCCCCACGGTCAAGTCCACGGTGCGGTTCCACCCCAGCGTGCGGTCCGCCCGCCAAGCCAGTCGCCCGGCGAGGAGGTTGAATTGACGGAGGTCGGGGGTGCCCTGTCCGATGATTTCACGGAAGGCCCCACCGTCGAACTGCACTTCCCACTCGCCTTGCGCGTGGCGCCGGTTCACCTGCAGGAAGGCGCCCTGCCGGTTCGGGGTGGCGTCACCATATGGCAAGACATTGGAGTAGACCGGATGGAAATCCATCAGCGTTGCCGAGAGCATTTGATTGTACACCCCGTCGGACGCCATGAGGTCGAACATGGCGACCGAACGGTCGAGGACCTCATCGGAATAGGTCGGATAGACCGTCAAGGGAACACTGCCGCCCAGATCGAGGCGCCGGGTCTGGGCCCCTCCACTCCGGAAGCCCGGGTCAACATGACGAACGCCGTATTGGAACGACCACAGAGAATCCATCCTCATCGGTTCGCTGCGCAATTCGATGTACACCCCCTCGGTGCGGTAGCCCGAGGAGTCAGCCCCGCCATCCTCCAGTTGGGAGAACAGCCAATGGCGCTGGGCGTAGCCGCCCTCCACCGCGTGCCGCACGGTCCAATTGCCCATCTCATCCTGACGCTCAATCCCGGCCCGCACCACCGGATTTCGCAAGGATTGATGGGTGGTACCGCTGGACGGCACCTCGAACAGATTGACCCAGTTCAACTCGACGCGGGTCTTCCGGCCCATCTGGGAGACCACGGAGCCCCCCGCCATCAAAAGATCCGGTGTGAAGAGGGTGCTCGTCAGGGATTCCGACCCTCGGGGCCGGGTCAGGAAGGCGTCAAACTCCAGAGTTCGGATCGACCGGTCGAACCGCATCGAAAAATCCGTCTGGATGCCCTGCAACCGCCAGCGGTTGTCCTGGTAGAAGTTCTCGTAATGGACGATGTCCCGGTAAGCACGGAAGGCCTCCCCCTCATTCCGGACCAAGTCCTCGTCAGGGTTGAACAGGGTGAAGCGCGATTGCTTCAGATAGAGGTCCCCGATGCTGAAGCGCACCTTGTCCTTGATCACTCCGCTCGCCCTCAATTGGCGGACGTCAATGGTGGTCCCGGCCCCGAAGAAGCCTCCAAACCGGTTCCGCACCCGCAACTGGGCGAAGACCTCGAGGTTGTCCGCCGGCTCAATGTGGGTGTTGATGTCGAGCAGGTTGTAGCCCTCGGACAGGTTGCGGGGGGACGTCGTGTCCGGACGGTCCATCTCGCCCAGGGCATCCCGGGAAAAGAACGAGCGGGATTGGCCATCAAACCAGACCGTTTCGCCCGTCTGGGCCAACAGGGCCGAGCCGGTGAGCAGCAAGGCAAGCAGGAACGGAAGGACGCGGACAAGCTTCATCAGAAGGTCATTTTCAATTCCAGCATGGTCTCCGATCCCGAGAGGTTGTTCTCGATGAAGTTCGGATCGAAATAGCGGTAGCGGCTGTGCCTCAGGAAGAGCATGGCCCGGTCCCCGACCCGCAGGTCGAGCCCGAAACCGAACATCCGGTTCCGCTGGTTGCGTTGGGCATTGCGGTGATACAGGGATTCGGCACCCAGCCAATCAAACAGGACACTCGTGGGACTCGTGGTGCCCGCGTCCCCGAGGTTGGTGACCTCGTTGCCGATCACCCGCTCAATGCCATACCCCAGTACGAGGACCGCATCCTCCGAAAGGGAGAGGCTCGCGTCGAACTCCTGACTGAACTGGCTGAGGACCGCCTCCCGACCGAGGACAGGGGTCAGGCTGGGCGATCGCTGACAGCTGTTGAGCCGGGACAGGGAAAAGAGGTGCACCTCCCGGTCTCCCCAGCGCGTCTGGTATTTGGCCTGAAGCTCAGCAGTGCTGAAGAACTTCTTGAACCCGGCCATGCCCGTGGCCGAGGTGTCGAGGATGTCCACGTTCTCGAAGACCCCTCGGTACATGGAATTGAGGGCGTTGTAGGGCCCCCAGTCCTGGGCGAAGAGGTAAATCCTCGAGAGGGTCTGGCCATTGACCTGGTGCACATAGGACACCCCGGCGCGGGAGGTGTCGATCTCACCGAAGACCCCCAATCCGCCGTTGAGCTTCAACCGTCCAAGTTCGACATCGGCGTTGACGGAGACCCCTTGGCGGTTGTTGACGGGGGCCCCCAACCCAGTCATGGGGCTTCGATAAGGGGTCCGCACCGTCTGACCCACACCGCCCACGTTCGGAAAAATCTCGAGGACGGTGGTGTTCAGGAAGTTGCCCGTCACATTGACGAACTGCGGGGAAATTCGATACGCGTGAAGATGGATGGGCAACGGGTTGTCCCGGGTCGGGCGCAGCTGGAGCACGATGGCTTCTCCGGCTCCGAGGTCGTATTCGGGCCCGGTGTACCGACCGATGCCGGCCTCCACGTCCAAGGTCCACCGGTCGGTCCTCTTCTGGAGCTCCAACGTGTGGATGGCGTAGCGCTGGCTCTGGTCCGTCAGCGAATCGAGGTCCGCATGGGACGCGAGCAGGTTGTAGGCGATCGACAGGGAATCCCCGAACGTCCGCTTGAGCTGGAAGCACCCAGTGTAGTTGTCGCTCTGGGCCAGGTAGGACCGGTTGAAACCGCTCTTGCCCAGCACACCCTTGACGTTGAATCCACCGGGCAAACGACGACCCTGAAGGAACACGCCCTGAAAAGCCCGCGCTCCATATCGGACCCCATCATCCAAGAGACCATTGGCGTAATAGCTGGAATACCGCCCTCCCGGCGTGGGGGTCAAGGGCGTCTGCGGGCGTCGCTCAAAGAGGCTGAATCGATTGAGGGAGCGGTTCCCCCAAACGGTCAGCCGGCTCTGCCGATACCAGGACATCCCCCCCGAACGGAAAGAAAAATCCCCGAATCGGGTGCCCAAATCGGCCCTGAGGTTCAATCCAAGCTCCAAAGTCAAGGCCTGCGTGAACTGGGCTTCCGGCCCCTTGTACACGCTGTTGATCATGAAGTCGGCGCCGAACCCAATGCCCTCCTGGGTCCTGCCGTTCATCTTCAGCAGAAGCATCGGCTCCCGGTAGGCATCCCCCACGAGGATGGCGGTCGTCTTGCCGCTGTTGTTCGGAAACGTCTCCTGCTGGTCCCGGACAAAGCCGAGGAACCGATAGAAGCCCGTGAACCCGATGGTGCTGGTCGACTCCCGGACAAGGGGCGCGCCAGATTTGAAGGGGGAATCGACCTCCAGAGAGTCCGGAGCAGCATAGCCACTCAATGCACTCCCCCCCATCGCGATCACGCAACACAAAACCCGCGTCCAGATTCGCCAAGATTGCAACTCAGTGCTTTTGGTTTTGAAAGGGGGTAAGTGTAAAAAATACACTAACCAAACATCGGGATTACAGGTCACATAACCAAAGATTTACTTTGAATCCTGTGTACCCGATACACACCTGAATCCCACGTG
>WTID01000243.1 GCA_011522855.1 Flavobacteriales bacterium | reverse complement strand
TGACGGTGCCCTTGCCGCGGCCTCCGGCGTGGATCTGCGCCTTGACCACGAACCACCCGGTACCGGTCTCCTCCTGGAGCTTGACGGCCACCTCGTGGGCCTCTTCGGGAGTGGAGGCGACGTGGCCTTCCTGAATGGCGACACCGTATTGCTTGAGGATGGACTTGCCTTGGAATTCGTGGAGGTTCATGACGGAGGGTGTTGAATTCACGCCGGGTTCGGCGCCGCGAAGTTAGCCTTCGGCGTTAGCTTTCGCACATGCTCCATGCGACCGGAATCCACAAGGCCCACGGTGACCTCCAGGTCCTGCGTGGCGTGGACGTGTCGCTGGCCGCCGGCGAGGTCGTCTCCATCGTCGGACCTTCCGGCGCGGGCAAGACGACCCTGCTCAACGTGCTCTCCACCCTTGACCGCCCCGACAGCGGGTCGGTGGTCGTCGACGGCATCGAGGTGGCGGGACTGCGGGACAAGGCGCTGGCCCGGTTCCGCAACGCGCACATCGGCTTCGTCTTCCAGTTCCACCAGCTCCTGCCGGAATTCAATGCGCTGGAAAACGCCATGCTGCCGGCGCTGGTCGGCGGACGCAGCGAAGCCGAGGCGGAGGCGGCCGCGATGGCCCGACTCGAGGAGCTCGGCCTCGCCGCCCGGGCCAAGCACCTGCCGAGCCAGCTCAGCGGAGGCGAACAGCAACGCGTGGCCGTGGCCCGGGCGCTGGTCAACGACCCGCCCCTCCTCTTCGCGGACGAGCCCTCGGGCAACCTCGACAGCGCCAACGCCGACGCCCTGCACGACCTGTTCTTCGACCTGCGGGACCGCCACGGCCTGACCATTGCCCTGGTCACCCACAACGAAGGGCTCGCCGACCGCGCCGACCGCCAGATCCGGCTCCGCGACGGGCTGGTAGAGGCTTGACCCTCTTCCTTCTCTCCCCCATCGGACCGAGGGAATTCTCCGATAAAGTGTTATGCACGCAGAATGTATGCGTGCATAGTGTATATTGTACACGTGAGACCCGAAGACACCATCGACTTCCACGTGCGCTACGCCTGGGCCGGCATTGCCCGGCTGTACGGTCAGCTCGCCGCCTCCCGCGGCACCACCATGGCCATGGGCCAGGCCTTGCTCAACATCGAGAAGGGCGGCACCCCGTCCACCCAGCTCGGCCCGCGGATGGGCATGGAGAAGACCTCGTTGTCCCGGCTCCTCAACAACCTCGAGGCCCACGGCCTGATCGAACGCCGGGCCGATGACGCCGACCGCCGCGTCGTCCGCGTCCACCTGACCGCCGAGGGCAAAAAGGAGCGCGACCGCGCCCGCCATGCCGTCCGCGCCTTCAACCAATGGATGACCGACCAGCTCGGCCCTGAGCGCGTCGGCCGCCTCCTCGAGGATCTGCAACAACTGAACATCAACCTCGTCCGGTACCCGACCGACGCCACCATTGCCGAGGTGGGTCCTGACGCGAACCCCGATTCCAACGCCGCCTGACCATGGCTTCCCCTACCCTCCCCCATTCCCTCGACCGCGTCGCCGTCCTCGGCTCCGGCGTGATGGGCAGCGCGATCGCCTGCCACCTCGCCCAGACCGGCCACGAGGTCCTGCTCCTCGACCTGCCGGCCAAGGAAGGCCCACGCAACGCCACCGTCGACGGACACCTCAAGGCCTGCATCAAATCCAAGCCCAGCCCGCTGTACCGGAAGGCCTTCGCCGACCGCATCACCACGGGCAACTTCGAGGACGACATGGCCCAGATCGCCGGGTGCGACTGGATCATCGAGGTCATCGTCGAGCGGCTGGACATCAAGCGCATCCTGTTTGAGCAGGTCGAGCAGCACCGCAAGCCGGGCACGCCGATCACCTCCAACACGTCCGGCATTCCCATCGGCGACCTCGCCGAGGGCCGGAGCGACGACTTCCAGGCCTGCCTCTGCGGCACGCACTTCTTCAACCCGCCGCGCTACCTCGCCCTGCTGGAGATCATCCCGCACGCCGGCAGCGCCCCGGAGCTGGTCGACTTCTTCATGGCCTACGGCCGCGATCGCCTCGGCAAGACCACCGTGCTCTGCAAAGACACCCCGGCGTTCATCGCCAACCGCGTGGGCGTGTTTGCCATCCAGGCGCTGT
>WTID01000023.1 GCA_011522855.1 Flavobacteriales bacterium | reverse complement strand
CTGATGGCCCACCCCCGGGTACAGGTCAGCCCGCACGTGGCGGGCTGGACCGAAGAGAGTTACGTGAAGTTGTCGTCCGTGCTGGCCGACAAGGTGCTCGCCGAATTCGGCGGCTGAATCAGTTGGTGCGCTCGCGGGAATTCGCGGAGTAGAGCACCTTCAGGGCGGACGCCTTGCGGAGCTCCTGCTTGACGTCGGTGACCACGCCCATCTTGGTGTCCTGGTCGACCTTCATCGAGACCCACATCTTGGTCTGCTCGGCCTCGGCGAGGGTCAAGCGCTCATTCTCCACCCAATCGCGGATCTGGGCCACGTCGGCGAACTGGTCGTTGAGCTGGATGACCGGCTCGGTGCCATAGCGCTGGTCCTGCGGGGGACCGATGTTGATGTAGCGGATCAGGTGCTTCTTCTCAATCTTGTAGATCTCGGACGCCTCCGGGCGGATCACGCGGACCATCTCCTCCTCCGTCCGCAACACGGTCGCGACCATGAAGAAGAAGAGGAGCATGAAGACGATGTCCGGCAGGGAGGCCGTGGAAATGGCCCCCATCTCGCGCTTCTTGTTCTTGAACTTGCCCATCAGTAGTATCCTTGGCTTGCGTCGCGGGGCTCCGCTTCGGAGATCCGCTGGGGGTACACGAGGCGGACAGCCTTGATCTTGTCGAGCAAGCTCGCCTCCTTGGTCCGGCCATAGCGCTCCTCGAGGGAGGCGTAGGACTCGTTGAACTTCGCGAGGGCGAGTTCGTCGCGGAGCTCATTGACCGCCGCCTCCAACTCGTTCTGCACCTGCAGATAAAGGTTGTAGGACGTGTTGCGGTCGGTCTGGAGGCTGATCAGCGCCGAACCCGGAAGCTCGCGGTAATCGCTGCCGAAGAGTTCGATGGCCTTCAGCTTCTCCTGCACCTTTTCGGCGCGCTTGTCCTGGCCGGCGGCAAGCAGGCTCTGCTCGAGCACGACCAGCTCGGCCTTGCGGACCCACTGGCGCTCGGGGTACTTCATGTTGTCGTCGCCGAGCGTGACGTTGGGGCGCTCCGGGTGGAGGAGCCCCGTGCCCGTGGCGATGAGGAAATCCTTCGCGCCGTCCTTGAGCTGCTCGATGGAGAGCACCTCCTTCTCGACGAGAAGCTCGTCGCGGAAGTTGGTCCGCACGTTGTAGACGTCGCCGTCCTTGACCTCCTGCTGCTCCATGTCCGGCGGCACCGGCGGCGGCAGCTGACGCTTCACCCCCTCATCGCTGTCGATGGTGGTGGTGACGAGCCAGAAGATCAGCAGCAGGAAGGCGATGTCCGCCATCGAGCCAGCATTGATTTCCGGGACTTCTCTGCGTGCCATGGGAGGTCAGAGCCAGTTCTTCAGGATGGACTTGCCCTCCACCGCGAGGATGGAGACGAAGGCGAGGATCCCGAGGATGTAAATGAATTGGATGCTGGCGTCCGCAATCTTCACGTCCTCTTCAGTGACCGTGGCCCCGCCCGCGAGCATCGCGGACGTGACGGTCGTGTCCGCCATGACCCATGCGATGAGTCCGGCGACGAAGAACACGGCGAAGCCGATGAGCGTGCCCATCGCCCCCTTGGGGTTGGTGGCGAGCTTCTGGCCGAAGTGGAACAGGCCGAACCCGAGGATGGCCAACACACAGACGGCGCCCGTGTAGAGGTTCAGGCTGACCAGGCTTTCAACGGCCCCGTTGGGGTCGTCGGCGTTGATGGCCGAGACCACCCACATGCACCCGAGCACGATGATCAGGATGCGGAGGGCGGTGAGGGCCGAACGGATGGAAATGGCGTTCATGGTGCTGCTGTTTTGCGACCGCAGGACCGATCAGCCATTCAACTTGTTCCGGTACACGAGGTCCACGAGGTCCATGGACGCCTCCTCCATGTCGAAGACGATGCCGTCGATCTTGGAGAGGATGTAGTTGTAGAAAATCTGCAGGATGATGGCGACGACGAGACCGGAGACCGTCGTGATGAGGGCCACCTTAATACCGCCAGCCACGATGGAGGCGTTGATTGTGTTGGCCTGGGCAATCTTGTCGAAGGCCTCGATCATACCAATCACCGTTCCCATGAAGCCGAGCATCGGGGCCAGGGCGATGAAGAGGCTGATCCAACTCAGGCCGCGCTCGAGCTTGGTGCTCTCGAGGCTGCCGTAGTCCTCCACGGCCTTGGCGAGCTCCTCGTAGCTGCCTCCGCTGCGCTCGAGGCCCTGCTTGAAGATGGCGGCCACGGGGCCGCGGGTGTCGGCGCACACGGCGGCGGCGGCGTCCACCCCTCCGCTCTTCAGGGCGGCCTCCACCTCATCCATGAGGGTCTTGGTGTTGGTGGTCGCCATGTTGAGGTAGATGATGCGCTCAATCGCGAGGGCCAATCCGAAGATGAGGCAGAGCACGACGAAGCTCATGAAGAGCACGCCGCCCTCGATGATGCGGAGCTTGATCTGCTGGCGGGCACCGGTGACCTCAACAGTGTCTTCTGCGGGCGCGGCTGGCGCTTCCTCGGCCATCGGAGCCATCGGAGCCATCGGAGCTTCGGCGGAATCCATCATGGCGGAATCGGCCATGGCACTGTCAGGGACCATGACAATCATGGAATCGCCAGACTGGAAAATGGTGTCTCCTTCCTGGGCGGAAACTGGAGCGGCAAACAAGAGGGCCACTGCGAAGAGGGCGAACAACTGCTTCATGGTGAAGGTGTGGGTCGTGGTTGTGTCGTTGTGTAGGAGCCGATGGGGCTCGCGAGGGGCGAATTTAGTCAAAGCCACGCGCCCATCCATCATCCTCCTGCGAGCAACCCGCAGAGGGCGAATCCATCAGAGCGTGCCCATGCGGCCGGCCCGGTAATCGGCGATGCAGCGCTGGATCTGGCTCCGGTCGTTCATCACAAACGGACCGTAGGACACGACGGGCTCGCCCAGCGGCTGTCCACCGAGAACGATGCACTCCGCGCCACCCACCGAATGGAACCGCAGGTGGTCGCCCCCGCGGTGGTACAAGGCCAGCTGCTGGGCCTCCAGTTCGCGACGCCCCTCGATCTCGAGGCGGCCGTTCACGACGTGCACGAAGGCGTTGTGGCCGGGATCGACCGGCAGATCCAGCCGTCCACCCTCGGCGATGTGGATGTGGTGATAGAAGGCTGGGCTGTGGGTCTCCGTGGGAGCCGTCCAGCCGAAGGCCTCGCCCATCAGCACCTTAATGCGGTAGTCTTCCGTCTCCATGACGGGGAAGTCGGTCCGGTCGCGGAGGGTCGTGATTGGCGTGCCGAACTTTTCTGAAGCCGGCAGATTGAGCCAGATCTGGAATCCGTGCACGACGCCACCGTCGCGGCGAATCTCCATGCTGCTCACCTCTTCGTGGATGGCGCCCCGGCCCGAGCTGAACACCATGAATTGGCCCTCGCGGTAGATCAGGTCGTTCTGGAGGCTGTCCGTGTGGCGGCCACTGCCGGACAACAAATAGGTGGTGGGCGCGACCCCGGCATGGGGGTGGGCTTTGATGTCCATGCCCAACGTCCCCGGGTCAATCTGTAGCGGACCGAACTCATCCAGCATCACAAAGGGGGACACGAGGTCGGTGTGGTCGCCGGCAAATCCGCGCAGGACGGGCACGTTCTGCACCATGGTCCGCTTGCAGTCCAGCACCTGGGCCACGCGCCGCTCGGTGGCGGCCGCGAAGAATCCGGACGTCGCGGTCACCCAAGTGGGGGTCACAGCAGCGGCCCCGACGATGGCGGAGCCCTTGACGAATTGCCTGCGCAGCATGACCTGAAGATACGGAGCCCGAAAAAGCAAAACCCGCCTTGGTGGGCGGGTTTGTTGCGGAGAGACGGGGATTCGAACCCCGGATACCCTTTTGGAGTATACACGCTTTCCAAGCGTGCGCCTTAAGCCACTCGGCCACCTCTCCTTATTCCTGTGGGCTTCCCCACCCGGAATGGGCGTGCAAGGTACCCCATATTCTGACACCTCCGAAAGCGGATTTGCAGGAGGCAAAAAGTGCGATGGAATGGCCTCAGCGGATGGCTTCAGCCGGGGTCTGCTCCCCGGCCATGTCCCGCTTGAACGACTCGCGGAGTCCCTCACGTGAAGGCTCGAGTGCCGCGAGCACCATCAGCTTGGTCAAGGCCGCTTCGAGCGTGATGTCGAGGCTGGGCTCCACCCCCAAGCGGGTCAGGCCCGCGCCAGTCACATAGCGGTTGGCATCGACGGATCCCACTGTGCATTGGGTCACGTTGACGAGGAAGATGTCCCGCTCCTGCGCCTCGGCCAGGGCGGCAAGGAATTCCGGGTGCCGTGGCGCATTGCCCGACCCGTAGGTCCGGAGGATGGCTGCGCGCAATCCAGGTTGGGACAATTGATGCCGCAAGGCCTGCGCCGTCAAGGCCGGGGTGAGGTGCACGATGGTGACATTGGAATCCAGGTCCTCGTTGAGCCGTGGCTCGCCCACCGGCCGGAGGAGCAGGTCGCGGCGGAACCGCACATGGACCCCCACTTCCGCCAATGCCGGGAAATTCGGGCTCACCAAGGCTTGGAAGCCCTCGGCGTCCTGCTTGTGGGCCCGGTTGCCCCGGATGAGTTCGTCCCCGAAGTAGATGACCACCTCCCGGACCAGCGGGCCACGTTGGGGATCCGACGAATCCCACTTGGCCGCGATCTCGATGGCGGTCAGCAGGTTTTCCTTGCCGTCCGTGCGGAGCACCCCGATGGGCAACTGGCTACCGGTGAGCACCACCGGCTTGCCGAAATCGGGCAGCATGAAACTGAGCGCACTGGCTGTGTAGGCCATGGTGTCGGTTCCGTGGAGCACCACGAAGCCATCGTAGCGGTCACGGCGCAGGAAGAGCAGGCGGGCCAATTCGCCCCACCGGTCCGGCGTCATGTCGCTGCTGTCGATGGGGGCCAGCGACTCGAAATCCAACTCGACTTCCAGGGCGTCCACCTCAGGCACCCGGTTGCGGAGGTGGTCGAAGTTCAGCGGCTTCAGGGCTCCCGTATCCGGATCCTCCACGGATCCAATGGTGCCCCCGGTATAGACAAGCAGGATGCGGCTGGGTGTCATGGAACGGCGGGGGTGAAGGCCGGCAGGCGGAAGAGCCGCTCGGCATTGGCAGTGGTCAGGGCGGCCACCTCGGCGAGGGGGCGTTCCAGCAAGTCGGCCACCCGCTGGGCCACGAGCGCCGTGTAGGCCGGTTCGTTGCGCTTGCCCCGGTGGGGCACAGGGGCGAGATACGGGCTGTCCGTCTCGAGCAGGATGCGGTCTTCGGGCAAATGGGGCACGACCTGGTCGAGCCCCCCATTCTTGAATGTGGTCACGCCTCCCAGTCCGAAACAGAAGGAACCGTATCCGGCCACCTTTTCCGCTTCGGCGCGGCCGCCGGTGAAGCAGTGGAAGACGCCGCGCAGGGCGGTGTCCGTGTATTGGTCGAGCACCGCGAAGGTGTCCTCGAAGGCCTCGCGCACATGAAGGACCACCGGGAGGTCCCGCTCGAGCGCCCATCCGATCTGGGCGTGGAACGCGGCGATCTGGTGCTCCCGGGTCTGCCGCCCGCGAAAGAGGTCCATGCCGATTTCCCCCACCGCGATGCAGGGGTGGGCATCGAGCGCCTCGAGGATGGGGGCGCAATGGGCCTCCCAATCGGCGTCCACGTGGCAGGGATGGAGGCCCATCATGGGCAGGCACCGGTCCGGATGGGCCTGCGTCAGGGCCAGCAGGGCGTCGACGCTCTCCGCGTCGATGTTGGGCAGGAGCAAGCGGTCCACACCGGCGTCGAAGGCCTGTCGAAGCACGGCATCCCGGTCCGCATCGAATGCGGACACGTAGACGTGGCAGTGCGTGTCGATCAGGGCCATGCGGCAAAATTACGCCGCGGCATCCGCGTCCCCGCCTCCTTTCCCCCGCACGCGCTGGTAGCGCTTGATCGCCACGGTCAGGATGAGGGCCAGGCCGAGGATCCCGGCCACTCCCCAGATCCACCCCACCGCATCCTTGAGGACGATGAGGAAGACGACCGCAATCAGAATGACCGTGGGCAGCTCATTGAGGAAGCGCAAGCGGATCGAGGAGGCTTCCGGGGCCCCCTCCCGGCATTGGTGCAGGACCTTGGATCCAAGCGCCATGTAGGCCCACAAGGCCGCGACGAAGGCCAGTTTGACCCACATGAAGGGCATTTGCAGCCACGCCGGATTGAGCCAGATCAGCGCAAATCCGAACGCCGTGGCGAGCACACCGCTGGGCAGGGTGATGGCCGCCCAGAGGCGGCGCTCCATGATGCGGAACTGCGGCACGAGCACGTCGCGCTCCGAAGCGGGCTTGTCCATGGCCTCCCGGTGGTAGATGAACAGGCGGAAGAGGTAGAACAATCCCGCGAACCAGGTCACCACGAAAATGATGTGCAGGGCCTTCAGGACGTCGTAGGACATGGTGCAAAGGTGAAGGAGTGTTGTCGGATTCCCACGCTGAGGTCCGGAAGCCGACCTTTGCCGGGCAACAACGCCCGCCCCACATGGCCCCGAAGACCCGCACCGCGAAGGAGACCTTTGCCACGACCACCCACATCGTCCTGCCCAACGACACCAACGTGCTGGGCAACCTCATGGGCGGTCAGCTGCTCAACTGGATGGACATCGCCTCCGCCATCAGCGCCAACCGCCACTGCCGGCGAGTGGTGGTGACCGCCGCCGTCAACAACGTCTCCTTTGACCAACCCATCCGCCTGGGCGACACGGTCACCATCGAGGCCAAGGTGAGCCGGGCCTTCACGAGCTCCATGGAGGTGTTCATGGAGGTCTTCGTGGAGGACAATGCCACCGGTCAGCGCTCCAAGAGCAACGAGGCCATGTACACCTTCGTCGCCGTCGACCAGCTTGGCGCGCCCATCATGGTGCCGGAGCTCGTGCCGGAAAGCGAGGAGGAGCAGCGCCGATTCGAGGGCGCCCTGCGCCGCCGTCAGCTTCGCCTCATCCTGGCGGGCAAGATGAAGCCGGCCGACGCCACCGAGCTCAAGGCGCTGTTTGACTGAGGATGTGCCGGGCCGCCACGAGGATGCGCTGGGGTGAGACCCTGCGGATGCACGGTGTGCGGTGACGGCAACGGTCCCCGAGCCGGCTGCACGGGCGGGATCGCTCGGGATCTTCCGGCTGAAGCTCGACCGTGGCCGGGTGCGCCCGCCACGGCCCCATGCCCAGCGCAGGAGAAGTGCATCCCCACACGACCACCATGGGCACCTGAAGGGCGGACCCGGCGTGCATGGCCCCGGTGTCACCGGCCACCAGCAGCGCCGCTTCGGACAGCAGGGAAAACGTCTCTGACCAGGTGACGCCGCAGCAGTTGACCACCCGATTCCCGGCTGACTCCTTCAACCGATCGGCGAGGTCGCGCTCCGAAGGGCCTCCAATGAGATGAACCCGTCGACCGTCTTCCATCAATCCCGACACCACGGCGGACCAATGGTCCTCGGGGACCGCCTTGCCTTCGTGGGCCGCCCCCAATGCCAGCACCACATCCACGGATTCCTCGGCCGAGGAGGCAACGGGAGGCAGGGCGAGCGCGCCCTCCTTGCCCAGTCGCTCGAGGGCATCTCCGAAAGGCCGGAGCGTGCCGAGGTAGCGTTCGACCACATGCTGGCCGCCGAGTCGATCCCAGCCCGTCCGCACGAGCAGGATCTTGTCCAAGCTCCGCTTGTCCACGGTCAGATCAAAGGTCCTCCCTTCTCCCTTCCGCAGGGCCCGCTTGACAAATCCCGACCGCGCATTGGAATGGAGGTCCACCACATAATGGAACCCCACCCCTTGAAGCCCTTCTTCCACCTCGGCGGTGGTCCGGTCGATGGCCCATGTCCGGGTCACCCCTGGCAGCCCCTCGACCGCGTCCACAAAAGACCGCTTGGTGAGGAAGTGCACCTCCACCGGACCGTCCAGCATCAGGTGCAGGGCGCGGACCACGGGGGAAGTCAGGATGACGTCCCCCATGCTGGAGAACCGGATGACCAGCACCCGCGTCGTCGATTCCATCTGGTGCGCCTCGGACACGGCCGGAAGGTAACCCCGTGAAAGCAGGAAGCCGCCCCCAGTCGGGAGCGGCTTCCGCCTCAAGCGATTTGGTGAAACGCTCTCTCTAGTCTGGAATCACTCGGACACCAGGAGCTTCTTGACCACCACGTAGTCGGAGCTGCTCAGGCGGACCTGATACATGCCTCCGGACAGGCTGTTGGCGTCGATGTCGAGCACGTATTGGACGTCCTCGCTCGCATTGCCGTCGAACAGTTCCTGGACGAACTGTCCGCTCATGGTGTACAGGTCGATGCGCAGGCGCATGTTGTTGCTCACCACGAAGCCCAGCGTGCTGTAGTCGTTGGTCGGGTTCGGCTGGAGACCGGTGATGCGGATCGGGTCCTTCAGGCTGCTCACACCGCCCGTGATGTCGATCGGCGTGTGGTCGCCACCGCTCACCGTCACGTTGTCGAGGTTGTCGAACTCACCCGTACCGAGGTCGGTGTAGGCGAAGTCCGTGCTGTTTCCACAGTCGTCCGTGATGGTGTAGCTGTAATCGATCTGCCAACCGAGGCAGCAATCCATGTCGAAGAAGATGTCACCGGAGGAGGACAGGGCTCCCTGGCTCACACCGTCGACCACGAGCTCACCGCTGTAGAAGAACCA
>WTID01000266.1 GCA_011522855.1 Flavobacteriales bacterium | reverse complement strand
TGGGAGTACACCTCCATCGGCCGCCGCGGAACCCACGCAGGATGAAGCGCGTCCTGATCACCGGCGCCGCCGGATTCCTCGGCTCCCACCTCTGCGACCGCTTCATCGCCGAGGGGCACCACGTGATCGGGATGGACAACCTCATCACGGGCGACCTTCGCAACATCGAGCACCTCACGGGGCTCGACCGCTTCGAGTTCCACCACCACGACGTCAGCCAGTTCATCCACGTCAAGGGCGAACTCGACTACATCCTGCATTTCGCCTCTCCGGCGAGCCCGATTGATTACCTGAAGATTCCCATCCAGACCCTCAAGGTGGGCTCGCTCGGGGCGCACAATTGTCTCGGCTTGGCCCGCGCCAAGGGCGCCCGAATGCTCATCGCGAGCACCAGTGAGGTCTATGGCGATCCCGAGGTGCACCCCCAGCACGAGGAATATTGGGGACACGTGAACCCGGTCGGCCCGCGCGGCGTCTATGACGAGGCCAAGCGCTTCCAGGAGGCGATGACGATGGCCTACCACACCTTCCACGGCTTGGAGACCCGCATCGTCCGAATCTTCAATACCTACGGTCCCCGGATGCGCCTCAACGATGGCCGGGTCCTGCCCGCCTTCATCGGCCAGGCCCTGCGGGGAGAGGACCTCACCGTCTTCGGCGACGGCAGCCAGACGCGCAGCTTCTGCTACGTGGACGACCTCGTGGAAGGCATCTACCGCCTGCTGCTGTCCGACGAGCACCGTCCGGTCAACGTGGGCAACCCCGACGAGATCAGCATCGCCGACTTTGCCGAGGAGATCATCGCCCTGACCGGGACCGACCAGAAGGTCATCTACCAGCCGCTGCCGACCGACGACCCGAAGCAACGTCGCCCGGACATCGCCCGGGCTCGGGAGGTGCTCGGCTGGGAGCCGAAGGTGGGCCGGGCTGAGGGCCTCGCCATCACCTACGAGTACTTCAAGGGCCTGTCAGAGGCAGACCTCCGCAAGACCGAGCACAAGGACTTCACCTCCTACAGCAAATGAGCGGACTGGTGGAACACGACAGTTGGTTCGCCCATGAGACGGCGGTCATCGACGAGGGATGTTCCATCGGTGCCGGTTCCCGCATCTGGCACTTCAGCCACATCATGCCCGGCGCTGTTCTCGGTGAGGCATGCAACGTGGGACAGAACGTGGTGATCAGCCCCGACGTGGTGCTCGGTCGCAACTGCAAGGTCCAGAACAACGTCAGCCTGTACACCGGAGTCACCTGTGGGGACGATGTCTTCCTCGGCCCGAGTTGTGTGTTCACCAACGTGACCAACCCCCGCAGTGCCGTCGTGCGGCGCAATCAGTATGCCCGAACCCATGTGGGCCGGGGGGCCTCCATCGGCGCCAATGCGACCATCGTGTGCGGCCACGACATTGGCGATTTCGCCTTCATCGGCGCCGGAGCCGTGGTCACCAAGGACGTTCCGGCCTACGCCCTCGTCGTCGGCAATCCCGCCCGACAGGACGGCTGGATGAGCGCCTTCGGCCATCGCCTCGCCTTCGATGCCGACGGCATGGCCACCTGCCCCGAATCCGGTGACCGATATTCCCTCCGGGATGGACGCGTCCACCCCATTGACACGACCCCATGAGCACGAAAGACTTGCACCAGCGACTGCTCGACAAGGACGCCACCCTCGCCGTAATCGGCTTGGGCTATGTCGGCCTGCCCATTGCCCTGGCCTTTGCCCGGCACATCCGCGTCATCGGCTTCGACATCCACGCCGGACGGGTGGAGCAGATGAAGCAGGGCATCGACCCCAGCGAAGAGTTGGAGAAGGAGGCCTTCGACGGTTGCGACATCACCTTCACGGCGGATCCGGCCGACCTCAAGGCGGCCCAGTTCTTCGTGGTGGCGGTCCCGACCCCCATCAACGCGACCAACCAGCCCGACCTCTCGCCGCTCATCTCGGCCTCCCGCACGGTGGGAGACGCCCTGTCGCCAGGCGACTACGTCGTCTATGAGTCCACCGTCTACCCCGGGTGCACGGAGGAGGATTGCGTGCCCGTTCTCGAGGAGCGGAGCGGCCTGACCTTCGGGCAGGATTTCAAGGTGGGCTACAGCCCGGAGCGCATCAATCCGGGCGACAAGGTGAACACCA
>WTID01000083.1 GCA_011522855.1 Flavobacteriales bacterium | reverse complement strand
TTCGACATGGAGCTGGATTTCGGGGGACGCATCGTCGCCAGCGGCACCTCCGGCCAGCCCGGCTTCTTCGGCGACCGCGACTTCGCGGTGATGCGCATCCTGCCCGACGGAACCCCCGATCCCATTTTCGGGACGGGCGGCATCACCACGACCTCGTTCGGCCCCGCCTTCGAGGACGCCAACGGCATGGCCATCACCCCCGACAACAAGGTCGTCTGCGTGGGCATGAGCGCCCAGACCAACAACGACTTCGCCATCGCCCGCTACTTCCTCGGGCCCGTCATCGACCACGTGGACGAATGGGACATGGGAGGCGTCGCCTACCCCAACCCGACCACCGGCCGCTTGGACCTTCCCACGGGCATGCTGGACGAGGAATGGTCTCTCCTTGATGCCTTGGGGCGTCCGGTCGACTGCGCGGTCCAGCGCTTCGGTGCTCGAATCGAACTCGACCTCAGCGGCCTGACCGAGGGCGTCTATCTGTTGACCGGGACCAAGGCCAACGGACGGTTCAGCGAACGGATCTTGCTCCAGCGCTGACCGCTCGAATTATCTTCATCGTCCAGCCAGAATTCGAGGACCATGCGCACGGCCTACCATCGAATCAAGAGGAAGATTTTCCCCGACACCATTCTGATCCACGTCGGGAAATCAGGAGGGTCTTCCCTTGGGAAAGCCATGCACGACGCGCAGATCTGGCACAAGACCATCCACATCCAGCCCATTCCCCGGATCCGGAAGCGGGTGAAATACTATTTGCTCCTCCGCAACCCGATTTCCCGGGCGATCTCCGCGTTCAATTGGCGGTATCGACTCGTTGTCACGGAGGGAACTCAACACGGCCGTTTTCCTGGAGAGCATGAGGCTCTGGTCCGCTATGGAAGCCTGAATGGTCTCGCAGAAGCCCTGTTTGTGAATGGAGAGGAAAACAAGGCGGCCGTGGCCGATTTCCAGAAAATCCACCACCTGAGAGAGTCCATTTCCTTCTACTTCTCCAAAGTTCCGGTCCGTCACATCGCCCCGCACATTGCGGGCGTCCTGTTCCAGGAATCCCTTTCGAGTGATTACCACAGGCTGTTCGGCAAGGAGTTTCCCCAGTACCGGGAAAAGAAGAACGCCAAGCCGGGTGACCACCAGTTGAGCCCATTGGCCCGACAGAACCTCACGAGAATGCTGGCCGAGGATTTCGAGGTCATCGAAACGCTGTTCGAGCTGGGCCTCATCGATGAACCCACCGTGCAGCGTGCCCGCCAAGAGCAAGAGCCGACCTGACGGAACGAAGACAATCCAGTGACCCGCGGCATGGAAGAAGACACGCTTTGCCCGATGTGCTCGTGGCCCTACCCCTATCGGGATGGGGACCAGATGGTCTGTCTGGAATGTGGCAACCAATGGGACCCGGAACCGGAGCAACGCCTACCTTGAAGGCGACACCGGATTGACCCATGGCCCGCACCCCCACCACCGCGATTCCCCTCGGCTTCACCGCCCCCGATTTCCAGCTTCCGGACACCGTCAGCGGTCGGGTGATGGGGCGTGACGAATTGATGGCCGGCGGTCCGACCGTGGTTGTGTTCATCTGCAACCACTGCCCCTTTGTGGTCCACATCCTGCCTGAGTTCGTGACGTTCGCCGCCGAGTACGGCGAGAAAGGCGTCAACGTGGTCGCCATCTCCAGCAACGACGTCGTGGGCTACCCGATGGACGCCCCCGAACACATGACCGCGTTGGCGGCCGACTCCGGGTTCACCTTTCCGTACCTCTACGACGAGAGCCAATCCGTGGCGCGCTCCTACGAGGCGGCCTGCACCCCCGACTTCAGCGTGTTTGACGCCGACAAGCGGTGCGTCTACCGCGGCCAGTTCGACGGGGCCCGGCCCGGCAACGACGTCCCTGTGACCGGCGAAGACCTCCGGCTGGTATTGGACACCCTGCTCAGCGGCGGGTCCGTGCCCGAGGAGGGCCAGATTCCGTCTCTGGGGTGCAACATCAAATGGAAACCATGAGCGACCGTTACATCCTCGCACTCGACCAGGGCACGACCAGCAGCCGCAGCCTCGTGTTCGATGCCGCCGGCCGCGTGGTGGCCATGGCCCAACAGGAATTCACGCAGCACTTCCCTCAGCCCGGCTGGGT
>WTID01000181.1 GCA_011522855.1 Flavobacteriales bacterium | reverse complement strand
GAAATCAAGTACAGCACCGTCCAGAACTGGTATCCCGGCGACGCGGAAGGCAAAGGCGGCGTCTTCAACTTCGTGACCAAGCGCGGCATCTGTGAGACCCGCGCCAAGATCAGCTGGACGCAGGTCGAGACCGGATCCGCCGTCACCTGGAAGTACCCGAGTTGCATCCTCAAAGGCGATGGCAGCGTCGGCGAATTCTACTCCGTGGCCGTGACCAACAACGCCCAGCAGGCGGACACCGGCACCAAGATGATCCACCTCGGAGCCAACACGAACTCGACGATCATTTCCAAGGGCATCTCTGCCGGCCGCAGCCAGAACAGTTACCGTGGCTTGGTCCAGATGGGTCCCCGAGCCCGGAACGCCCGGAACTTTTCCCAGTGCGATTCCCTGCTCATGACCGACACGAGTGGAGCACACACCTTCCCCTACATCGAGTCCAAGCATCCGACCGCCCAAGTGGAGCACGAAGCCACCACCTCGCGCATCGGAGAGGACCAGATCTTCTACTGCCTCCAACGCGGCCTCACCGAAGAGCAAGCCATCGGCCTGATCGTCAATGGCTACGCCAAGGAGGTCCTCAACAAGCTCCCCATGGAGTTCGCCGTGGAAGCGCGGAAACTCCTGACCATCTCCCTCGAAGGCAGCGTTGGCTGACCCCCTGTCATGCTCAAAATCGACAACCTCCACGCCCGCATCGGCGACACGGACATCCTCAAGGGACTGAGCCTCGAGCTCGGCGCCGGTGAAGTCCACGCCATCATGGGGCCCAACGGCTCCGGAAAGAGCACCCTCGCCAGCATCCTCGCAGGACGGGAAGAGTATGAAGTCACCGAAGGCAGCATCACATTCGATGGGGTTGACCTCCTCGAACTCGACGCCACCGAGCGCGCGGTCGCCGGCATCTTCCTCGCCTTCCAATACCCGGTCGAAATTCCCGGCGTCTCCAACATCAACTTCCTCCGCACCGCGATCAACAGCATCCGCGAACAGCGCGAGGAGGAACCCCTCTCCGGCAAGGATTTCCTTGCCAAGGTGAAGGAATGCGCCCAGCTCGTGGAACTCGACGGCAAGCTGCGCGACCGGTCCGTCAACGAAGGCTTCAGCGGCGGAGAGAAGAAGCGCAACGAAATCTTCCAGATGGCCATGCTCGAGCCGAAGCTGGCCGTCCTCGACGAAACCGACAGCGGGCTCGACATCGACGCCTTGCGCATCGTCTCCCAAGGGGTCAACGCCATGCGCGATGCCGGACGGAGCTTCCTCGTCATCACCCACTACCAGAGGCTGCTCGACCACATCGTCCCCGACCATGTGCACGTGCTCGCCGAAGGGCGCATCGTCCACAGTGGCGGCAAGGAACTCGCCCTGGAACTCGAAGAGAAAGGCTACGACTGGATTGTCGACGCCGAAGCCCAACAGGCATGAACGATGTGACCCTCACCCCGGCGGCGACCCTGGCGGAAAGGGTCATGGAGGCCACCCGCACCGCCGGCCACCTCGACGTGGCACCGGCTCGCCGTGCATCGGCCCTGTCCGCCTTGGAGACCATCGGCTATCCCACCACGCGGGATGAGCGGTGGAAATACACGCGGGTCGCCCGCGTTCAACAATTGGCGTTGGCGCCCACTCCGGCTGCCCCGTCCTCCACTCCTTCTGTCTTGCCCGAGCTGGACGCCCACCGACTGGTCTTCGTGGATGGTCAGTTTGCTGGCGGAGACTCGCTCAGCGCCAGCGGAATCTATATCGGTCCCCTGTCGCAGGCCGTGGTCGACTGTCCGGATCGCCTCGGCGCCCTGGAGTCCGATCACTTTTCCGGCACGGAGTGGTTTGCCGCCCTGCAGGCTGCCGCTCCCCAGGACGGCGGCGGCGTGCTGGTTCCCGACGGAACCACCCTCGACAAGCCGGTCCTCATCCACCACCACCTCAGTGCCGGAACCCATGTCGCCCAGCCTCAGCATCTGGTCGTCTTGGGCAAGGAGTCCCGCGCGGAGGTCATCGTGTGGACCACCACGGACGCCGGCACTGATGGCCTGTACAATGGCGCCATCACCGCCGACCTCGGCGAATACGCCCACCTCGGGCTGGAAATTGTCCAGGACGAGCACGGTGCCGCCCACCACATCGGGCACCACCAGTTC
>WTID01000107.1 GCA_011522855.1 Flavobacteriales bacterium | reverse complement strand
CCATGGAACGCTATCTGGACATCGACCCCTGGAAAGTGGTGGAGACGGGATTCCACCCCGATCGCCAGCGCAGTTCCGAATCCATCTTCAGCCTTGGAAACGGCCGCTTCGGCCAGCGTGCCAACCACGAGGAAGCCTACTCCGGTGATCACCTGCGCGGCAGTTATGTCGGCGGCGTCTACTACCCGGACAAGACGAAGGTGGGTTGGTGGAAAAATGGCTACCCCGAGTATTTCGCCAAGGTGCTCAACGCCCCGGATTGGACGTCCATCCGCGTTCGGGTCAACGGCGAGGAGTTGGACCTCGCCAAGCAGACGCCCCGTCACTTCCGGCGGACCCTCGACATGCACATCGGCCTGCTCACACGGTCCTTCGAGGTGGACATCGCCGGGTGCATCCTGTCGGTGAAGGCCCAGCGCTTCTGCAGCATGGCGGACGTGGAGACGGCCCATGTGCGCTACGCGATTGATGTCCTTTCCGGTGAGGCCAACCTCGAGATGGAGGCTGTACTCGATGGCGATGTCCAGAACGAGGACGCCAATTGGGAAGAGCGATTCTGGGAAGTGGTCGACAAGGGCGGGGACGCGGAAAGAGGCCACCTCCTCGTGAAGACCCGCAAGACCGGCTTCCAAGTGGGCCACGCCTTCCGGGCCTCTTGCGCCGTGGACGGCCAACCCGTCGAGGCCCAGGCTTCCCCGCTCGACATGGGACACGCCCTCGCGTTCTCCTGCACCGCATCGGCTGGGGCCTCGGTCCTCCTCGACAAGCAGGTGGGCCTGGTCCGCGATTTTGACCACGCTCCGGATTCCCTCATCGCTGTGGCCCAGCAAAAGGCGGCCGAGGCGGAGGCCAACGGTTGGAACGCAGCGCGGCAGGATCACGCCATGGCCTGGGCGGCCATTTGGGAAGGAGCGGACATCGTCATTGAAGGCGACGACGCAGCCCAGCAGGCCATCCGGTTCAACATCTTCCACCTGAACCAGACCTACACCGGGGACGATCCCCGGCTCAATGTCGGCCCCAAGGGATTTACGGGAGAGAAGTACGGCGGGGCAAGCTATTGGGACACGGAGGCCTATTGCCTGCCGTTCTTCCTCGGTACCCATCCCGCCTCGGTCTCCCGCCAGTTGCTCGTTTACCGACGCAACCACCTTGAGCGCGCCATCGAGAACGCAGAGAAGCTCGGGTTCACCGGAGGCGCGGCACTCTACCCGATGGTCACCATGAACGGGGAGGAGTGCCACAACGAGTGGGAGATCACCTTCGAGGAGATCCACCGCAACGGCGCCATGGTGTACGCCATCCACAACTACATCCGCCAGAGCGGAGACGCGGCCTACATGGCCGAAGGCGGATGGGAGGTCGTCCTCGGCGTCGCCCGATTCTGGGCCCAGCGCGTCAACTGGTCCGAAGCCAAGCAGGCCTGGGTCATGCTCGGCGTGACCGGCCCGAACGAATACGAGAACAACGTCAACAATAACTGGTACACCAACCGCCTAGCAGCCTGGTGCCTCCAGTACGCCGGTGAAGCGCTGGACTGGATGAAAGTCCATGCGCCCGATGCTCTTGCCGATCAGAACGCCCGGTGGTCCTTTGACGAATCCGCTGAGCGCCCGCATTGGGAGTCCGTTTCGAACGGCATGTTCTACCCGGCTTTGGAGGGCACCCGCGTGTTCCTCCAGCAGGACGGCTTCATGGACAAGGAGCAGCGGATGGCGGCCGACCTCGACGATGCCGAGCGCCCCATCAACCAGCACTGGAGTTGGGACCGCATCCTGCGTTCGGTCTTCATCAAGCAAGCTGACACCCTGCAGGGCTTTTACTTCTTCGAAGACGAATTCGACGAGGCCACGCACCGCGAGAATTTCGAGTTCTACGAGCCCCGGACGGTGCATGAGAGCAGCCTGAGTCCCTGCGTCCACGTGGTCCTCGCGGCCAAGCTGGGCATG
This sequence comes from Flavobacteriales bacterium, assembly GCA_011522855.1. Classification (GTDB taxonomy): domain Bacteria; phylum Bacteroidota; class Bacteroidia; order Flavobacteriales_D; family Sanyastnellaceae; genus UBA8752. The sequence goes on along the minus strand of WTID01000107.1, from coordinate 191 downwards.
GAAGACAAGGCCGTGGAGATGTACCTCCGCACCGCCCGCCTCGACCTGGACGACTACAACCGGGAAGCCTACCAAGGCTTGCACATCACGTCCATGGCCGGCACGTGGATGAGCGTGGTGGAAGGCTTCGGCGGGTACCGCGTGGTGGACGGCGTGCCCCACTTCAAGCCCATGCTGCCCTCGGTCTGGAA
>WTID01000123.1 GCA_011522855.1 Flavobacteriales bacterium | reverse complement strand
ACGGATTCTCCGGATCGCGCAGGCTCACCTGGGCGATGAAGTCCTGGAAGTCGAGTGTCTTGAAGATGTAGAGCACGAGGTCGATGACCTTGCCGACTTCCTCCTTGACCTGATCCACCGTACAGAAGATGTGGGCGTCGTCCTGCGTGAATCCGCGGACGCGGGTCAAGCCGTGGAGCTCGCCGCTCTGCTCATAGCGGTACACCGTGCCGAACTCCGCGAAGCGCACCGGAAGATCCCGGTAGCTGCGCGGGCGGCTCTTGAATACCTCGCAGTGGTGCGGGCAGTTCATAGGCTTGAGCAGGTACTCTTCTCCTTCCGCGGGGGTCTTGATCGGTTGGAAGCTGTCCTCGCCATACTTCTCGTAGTGGCCGCTGCAGACGTAGAGATCCTTGTTGCCGATGTGCGGGGTGATGACGGCTTCGTAGCCCATCTTCCGCTGGGCCTCCTTGAGGAAGGTCTCGAGCCGCATCCGGAGGTCAGCGCCTTTGGGCAGCCACAGCGGCAGGCCCTGACCGACCTTCTCGCTGAAGGTGAACAGGTCGAGTTCCTTGCCCAGTTTCCGGTGATCCCGCTGGCGGGCCTGTTCGAGGAGTTCCATGTGCTCATCGAGCTGGGCCTTCTTGGGGAAGGCGATGCCGTAGATGCGGGTCAACTGCTTCTGCGTTTCGTCGCCCTTGTAGTACGCACCGGCCACCGCCAGCAGCTTGACCGCCTTGATGAACCCGGTGTGCGGGATGTGCGGCCCGCGGCAGAGGTCGGTGAACCCGCCCTGCGTATAGAAGGTGATCGTGCCGTCTTCGAGGTTCTCGAGCAGATCCAGCTTGTATTCGTCCCCTTTCTCCTCGAAGTAGGCGATGGCCTCGGATTTGGGCACGTCCCGGCGCACGTATTCGCTCTTCTCGCGGGCGAGCTCGAGCATCTTCTTCTCGACGGTGGGGAAATCCTTGTCACTAAACGTGTGATCCCCGAAGTCGACGTCGTAGTAAAATCCGCCCTCCACGGCCGGACCCACCCAGAACTTGACCCCCGGGTAGAGGGCCTCGAGGGCCTCCGCCATCAGATGGGCGCCACTGTGCCACAGGGTGCTCTGCGCGCCGTCGCTGCCCCACGTGAGGAGGTTGAGCTTGACGTCGCCCCCCAGCGGGCGCTGGGCATCGCGCACTTCGCCATCCACTTCCGCGGCGAGGACGTTGCGGGCCAGGCCCTCACTGATGTCGCGGGCGACATCGAGGGCGGTGGCGTCATCGGCCGCCTGTCTGACGGAGCCGTCGGGAAGGGTGATGTTGATCATGCGTTCCAGATTCGGCGCAAAGATAATCCCCACCCTGCGCCCCGGCCCGATTTCCAAAGGATGCCAAAAGAGGGACCACGGCGGGCGAAGCGCATACCGAACGGCCGCCCTTCCGCATTGTCATCATGAAGGCCGGGATCGCCCCGGTCCGGAACCCCAACCTGCAGTCCATGAAATTCCATCCTGCCCTTCTCCTCACCCCCCTCGCCCTCGTCGCCCTCCCGTTGCTTGCGGAAGCCGCTCCCCAGGACCTGAGGGACTTTGACGATTTCATCCACCACGTCCGATCCGAAGCCGAGTCCGGCGACCCCGAGCGCATCGCCGATTGCTTCTCCCCCCTCATCTCGACGGAGGCCGACTGTGCCCCCGAGCCCTTCGGCGACGCCCTCGGCTACGATGCCCAGCGCTTCGGGTGGAAACAGCTCGGCCGTGACATCGCCCGCTACGCCGATGGGTTTGCCCTCGTCGATGCCGACGGGACCATGACCAACCTCCACGCCCGGGCGGCCGGCAAGCCACACTACCTCGACATCCTTGGGAACCGCGTGAAATTCCGCCGTGAGGCCGGCAGCGCGGGAGACATCATTGCGATGCTCGACGCTGGCTCCCTGCCCGGTCGCATCGACGAAACCCGCTGGACCGTGACGCGCGACGGCGTCCGGTGGACTCCGGTGGTGGCGCACCTGCCCGGAATGGGCAAGGTCCGCGGCTACATCGGGGAAGACTATGTGAAACAGTCGGATTCCCAAGGCGACCTTACGCTGACCGCCCAGTATGACGGACAGCGCTGGGCCCTCACGGGGTATGAGCGTCACCGCCCGGAGCTCGCCGTCAAGGACGGTTCCCCCACGCCTTGAGGTGCCAATGCACGGCCGCCTCGGCGCAATGTTCGCCCGAGGCGTCATACAGGGAGGAGGGCTGCACAATGCGCGCCACCCCTTCCGATTCCAACACGCCGGTCAGTCCCAGGACGTCCGGCGTGTTCCTTTGGGCCCGGACCACACAGTCGCCTTTGGGTTTGGCCAGGTAGTCAATCTCCAGGCGCGACATGATGATGCGGTACTCCTGCATGCCCACCTCAAGCAGGATGGACGCGCCGGAGCCGAACTCCAGGGCGGTCGCAATCGCGCAGGCGTGCATGCCGCCGAGGTGGTTGCGGTTGGACCTCCGGCTGGGCAGGCTGATCTCGACCTGTTCCTGGGTGACGGCGGCGATGCGGATGCGGTGCGGCCGGTTGAACGGCAACGCCATGCGCATCAGCCGGTCCATCGACCGCGGACGGCCTTGCCGGGCCTCCTCCAGGGCTTTCGCGGCCCGGCTGGCGAGTGCGGCGTTCATTGACCCGCCGTTTCGTGCAAGGCGCCGGCCCGCTCGAGGACGCCGGCGATGTCCGGCCGGAAGTAATTCGGCCCCTTCATCACCTTGCCGTCCTCCCGGTAGATCGGCTGGCCATCGGCCCCGAGCTTGGACATGTTGGACTCCTGGATCGTCCGGAAGACGTCGACCATGACATCCTGCATCCCATGGGTGACCATGGTGCCGCAGAGGATGTAGAGCATGTCGCCGAGCGCATCGGCGACCTCGACCATGTCACCCGCCTTGGCCGCCTCGAGGTATTCGTCATTCTCCTCGGCCATCAGGCGGTGCCGGAGTTCCATTTCTCCCGAATCCACCGCCGTGGTCGGAACGTGTCGATGGGGCAAGCCGAAGGTCTTCTGGAACAGGGCCACCGCGTCGGTGCATTCATTGAGGGTCATGCGGACAAGATGGGCAACATCTTTTAACCGCACCCACCCACTCCGAGGCTGGGGCTCCCCCCTATTTTTGACAGTCCCTGTTGATGAAATTCACCCGGACAATGACACCTGAACCGATGGAAAGTCAACCCCTCGCTCCCTCCGTGGACCCGGCCCCGAACGGGCATCCCGACATCCAGGCCCTGACGGACCGCATCGCGGCGGCCAGCGCCTTCGTCGACCCCCTTCGACACGAAGTCGGCAAGGCCGTGGTTGGACAGAAAGGCATGGTGGATCACCTGCTGATTGGCCTGTTGGCCGACGGCCATGTCCTCCTCGAGGGCGTGCCGGGCCTCGCCAAGACGCTCGCCATCCAGACCTTGAGCCGGGCCGTCGCGGTCGATTTCAGCCGCATCCAGTTCACCCCGGACCTGCTTCCGGCGGATGTGATCGGCACCATGATCTACAACCAGAAGAAGGAGGCCTTTTCCGTGAGCAAGGGCCCCATCTTCGCCCACTTCGTCCTCGCCGACGAGATCAACCGGGCTCCGGCCAAGGTCCAGAGCGCCCTGCTCGAGGCCATGCAGGAGCGGCAGGTGACCATCGGATCCGAGACCTTTCCCCTGCCCTCTCCCTTCCTCGTCCTGGCCACCCAGAACCCGGTCGAGCAAGAAGGCACGTACCCCCTCCCCGAAGCCCAGGTCGACCGCTTCCTGCTGAAGGTGGTCATTGACTACCCCACCGCGGAGGAGGAGCAGCAGATCCTCCGGGCCCAGGTCGCCTCCGGCCCGCGCCCCGCCATCCAGCCCGTCGTCAAAGCAGAGGCTCTGCTCGCCGCCCGCGAGCTCGTCCGCGAGGTCTACATGGATGAAAAGGTGGAGCGGTACATCGTCCAGCTGGTCAACGCGACCCGCCGCCCCGAGAACCAGGGACTCGGCCACCTGAAGCCGTTGATTGGATTCGGCGCCTCGCCCCGGGCCACCATCGGCCTGGCCCTCGCCGGCAAAGCCAAGGCCTTCATGGCCGGCCGCGGCTACGTGATTCCGGAGGACATCCGGAGCGTGGCCATGAGCGTCCTCCGCCACCGCATTGGACTGACCTTCGAAGCCGAAGCCGAGGAGATCAGCCAAGAGCAGATTGTCACCGAGATCCTCGATCAGGTCCAGGTTCCCTGAGCATGGAAGCCGCAGAGCTGATCCGGCGCGTCCGGCGGGTGGAACTGCGTGCCCGCGGCCTGAGCAACCAGGTGTTTTCCGGTGAATACCACAGCGCGTTCAAGGGCCGTGGCATGGCCTTCAGCGAGAACCGGGCCTATCAGCATGGCGACGAAATCCGCACCATCGACTGGAACGTGACCGCCCGGATGCGGTCCCCGTACGTCAAGGTCTTCCAGGAAGAGCGGGAGTTGACCGCGATGCTCCTCATCGACGTCTCCGCGTCGGGCACCATCGGCAGCCGGGGGTCGACAAAGCGGGAGCTCGCCGCGGAACTCGCCGCCGTCCTCGCCTTCTCGGCCGGGCAGAACAACGACAAGATCGGCGCCCTCCTTTTCAGTGACCGCATCGAGCGGTTCATCCCCCCCAAGAAGGGGCGCAGCCACATCCTGCGCATCGTCCGGGAAATCATCGACCTCGAACCCCAGGGACAGGGAACCGACATCGCCGCTGCCCTCGAACACTTCGGACGGGCGATGAAGAAGCGGTGCATCGCCTTCCTCATCAGCGACCTCCAGGACCGCGGTTTCGAGGACATCCTCAAGCGGACCGCCCGCCGGCATGATCTGGTCGCCCTGCAACTGCGGGACGCCATCGAAGGCAAGGCCATGAAGCTGGGGTGGGTGTCCGGATTCGACCCGGAATCCCGCACGTTGGGACACATCGGAACCGGCTCCCTGCGCTGGCGCAAGCGCTATGAGAAAGCCCTCGCCGAGCACCAGGCTCATCTGGAATCGGAGATGAAGCGGTCCGGTGTGGACCACGCCATCCTCCACACGGATCGCCCCTACGTCCAACCCCTGATGCAGCTGTTTGACCGCCGTGGCTGATTTCCGCACCCTCGCGCTCTTCCTCGGTCTGTGCGCCTCGGCCGAGTGTGCCTCCCAGGCCGCCTTCTCGGTGACGGCGGACCGGGACAGCGTCGGCATCGGCGAGGTCCTGACCCTGACCCTTGAATCCGATGAGTCCATCACGGAAGGACAGCGGTGGACCTGGCCTGCCTTGGCCGCAGGAGACTCCCTTGCGCAGGGCTGGGAAATCCTGTCGGTCGGCGCCCTCGACAGCGCGGCTTCCCTCGCGCTCGATGCCGGTATCCGGCGGACCCAAGCCGTGGAGATTCTCGCGTGGGACACTGGATTCACGGTCATCGAACCCCTTCAGCTGGGCGGAGCCAACCCTGTCCTGAGCGCCCCCCTGCTCATCCAGGTTGGGGCCCATGCCCTCGAGGACAATCCCGCTCCACGGCCGATGCAGGGCTACACCCACTTCGAGTGGACATGGTGGGAGCGCCTGATGCGGATCCTCCCCCCGCTCCTCCTCGTGCTCGGCCTCGCCGCCGTCGCGTGGTGGATCATTCAGCGCCTCCGGAACCGCGAGTCCGTGCTCCCATCGCCTGTGGTCCCGGAGGAGCCCGCCGAGCCGGCACACCTCACCGCCCTCCGGATGCTCGAAGCCCTCGAGGCCAATCAACCCTGGAAGGACGGCGAAGGCAAGGAGGCGCAAGCCCAACTGTCCGAGGCCGTGCGCCTGCATCTGCAGGGCACCTTTGGGGTCAAGGCGCTGGAGCGGGCCACCGAGGAGTTGACCGCCCACCTCACCGGAGCGCCCATTCGCGGACTTGACGGCGACGACGCCCGCTGGCTGGTTTCCCTTCTTCGACAGTCCGACCTGGTCAAATTCGCCAAGCAGGATTTGTCTTCCGACGCCCATCTGCACGCCGTTCGCGAGGCGTTGGCGTGGGTGCGCCGCACGTCGCCCGCCGCCGATTCCGCCGAACCCAATTCCGACCCGAATGACTGAACGGACCGCGTCGGGATGGATGGCCGCAAGGCTGAAGCAAGCCGCCGCACAGGGGGCGGCGTGGGCCGTGTTGGGGATGGTCTTCCTCGCGCTGGACCGCCGGTTTGAGTGGGCCGCCCCGGCGGCTTTCTGGTGGGGCACCGCCGTGGTCGTTTGGAGCCTCTGGCGGATCGCCCAACCCATGGTGGCCCCCGCCTTCCGCATCAACCTCCGCCACCTCGACCTCACCCCGCCGAGGCGCGACCAGTGGATCCCCCTGGTGCCCGATGGACTTCGGACGCTGGCCCTCGGCCTCATCGTCCTCGTGCTCGCCCGGCCCCAGAGTTCGTCCAGCATTGAGAACATGACCCGCGAAGGCATCGACATCGTCATGGCCATGGACGCCTCGGCGAGCATGCTCAGCAAGGACTTCCGACCGAATCGGCTGGAAGCGGCCAAAGCCGTGGCCAGCGAATTCGTGGAAGACCGCCCCTTTGACCGGGTCGGGGTCGTGGTCTACGAAGGAGAGAGCTTCACCCAGGTGCCCCTGACCACCGACCACCGCGTGGTGCAGGACGGCCTGAACGCGCTTGAAACCGGTCGGGTCGAGGGTGGCACGGCCATCGGCATGGGGCTCGCCACCGCCGTGAACCGGTTGCGCAAGAGCGACGCCAAGAGCAAGGTGGTCATCCTCATCACGGACGGAGAGAACAACTCCGGACAGATTGAGCCGCAGGATGCCGCCCAGCTCGCCCGGCTCGAATCCATCCGGGTGTACACGGTGGGCGTCGGCACCATCGGCCGCGCCAAGAGCCCCGTCCGACAGCGGCCGGACGGCAGCTACATCTATGACTGGGTGGAAGTCAACATCGACGAGCCCACGCTCAAATCCATCGCCCAAGAGACGGGTGGCCGGTATTTCCGCGCCACGAGCGGGGACAAGCTCAAGGAGATCTACACCGAGATCGATGCCCTGGAGAAGACGCGGTTCAACGTCTTCCGGTACAACAAGAAAACCGAGGAATTCCCCCTCGTCGGCTGGTTTGCTCTGGCGTGTCTCGCCGCGGAAGCCGTCGTTCGCCACCTCTTCATCCGAAGCTTGCCATGACTGCCCCGTCCAGAGCATACAAGGTGTTTGCCAACGTCACGGGATTGGTCCTCTTCGAGCTGGTCTTCTGGTCGAGCGTCGTGGCCCTCGCCATTCTCCTTCGGAAGGTGGCCCCCCAGCTGGATCTGCATTACCCCGGTGCCTGGCCCGCCCTGCTGGTGGCGCCGGTCGGGTTGCTGCTCTTCGCCGGCCATTATCGCTGGAAACAACGGCGGATGGCCGACGCGGCCGAACTGGAACTCAGCCGGTCGCTTTGGCCCGATGCCCGTCCCCGCCGGGCCGTCTGGAAATTCCTAGTCTGGCGCACCGGCATCGCCTTGTTGGCCGTGGGCCTGATGGACCCCAAATGGGGCACCCGCATGGAGGAGATGGAATCGGAGGGCGTGGACATCATGATTGCGCTTGACGTGAGCCGGTCGATGCTCACGGAAGATGTGGGCGTGGCCCGTCTGGACCTGGCCAAGCGCAGCATCGAGCGGGTCGTCCAGCAACTCGACGGGGACCGGGTCGGTCTCATCGTGTTTGCCGGAGAGGCCTATGTGCAGGCGCCCCTGACCCAGGACCTGACTGCCGTCAAGCTCTTCCTCGACGCGATTGGCACGGAAACCGTCCCCTTGCAAGGGACCGCTGTCGGCGCGGCGCTGGCCTTGGCCATGGACTCCTTCGATCCGGAAAGCCAGGCGAGCCGTGTGGTGCTGGTCCTGACCGATGGCGAGAACCACGAGGACGATGCGCTGGCACGGACCTCGGAAGCGGCCGAGCAGGGCATCTCCGTGCACACCGTCGGCATGGCGTCGGAAGCCGGGGGACCGATTCCCGAGTATGACCGGTATGGTCGGTCCAAGGGCTACAAGACGGACGAATCCGGTCAACCCGTGGTGTCCACCCTGGACGAGCGGATGCTGGTCGCCATGGCCGAGGCTGGTCAGGGAACCTATGTCCGAGCCAATCAGGGATTTGTGGACCTCGACCCCTTCCTCTCCAGCCTCGACGGCATGGAGCAGGGTCAAGGCAGCACCGTCGCCTACACCGACTACCGCCACCAGTACGCCACCTTCTTCCTCATCGGCTTCCTCTTGCTGATGCTGGAAGGGGCTTGGCCCACCGGTCGCGTTCGCCTTCGTGGCATGGGACTGGCCCTCGGACTGGTCCTGGTGGCTGGAACCACGTCCGCCCAGACCGGGCTGAAGGGGAGCAAGGAAGAGGCCGTGGCCGGATCCCGAGCCATGGTTGACCGCGACTTCCCGGCGGCGGACAGCCTGTTCCGTGCGGCGGCGGGCTGGAAAGGAGCCGGACCGGGCCAGCTGGAGATGAACCGCGGCCTGGCCCAGGCCTCATCCGGACTGGGAGAGGACGCCCTGAAGTCCTTCCAGCGGGCCGCCGCCGGAGCAGAATCGCCCCGAGTCAAGGCCGATGCCTGGAACAATGTCGGCAACGTGCTCCTCGCCGGGCAGGACGCGCGAGGCGCGGTGCAGGCTTACATGAATTCTCTGCGCCTCGACCCGTCCGATGCCGACACCCGCTACAACCTGGCCCTCGCCAAGGCCATGCTGCAAGAGCAGCAAGAACAGGAGCAGGAGCAGGACGGCGAGCAACAGCAAGACGGCGA
>WTID01000001.1 GCA_011522855.1 Flavobacteriales bacterium | reverse complement strand
TGGTCATAGGCCCACTCCGCGCGGGCGGGCAGGCTCATGAGGATGCTCTCCGTGCGGCCTCCGGACACCAGGCCGAACCGCGTGCCCCGGTCGTGGACCAGGTTGAACTCGACGTAGCGGCCCCGACGGAGCCCCTGCCACCGGCGCTCGTCCTCCGTCACGGGATGGTCCACGAAGGCCTCGGCCCGCCGGCGGTAGATGGCGGCGTATTGGCTGGCGAGGTCCACACAGAAGGCCAAGGCCGCCTCGCGGTCCACGTCCCCGTCCCGACCGATGTAGTCGAAGAAGATGCCGCCGACCCCCCGAGACTCGCCGCGGTGGGGACTGTAGAAATACCGGTCTGCCCACGCCTTGAAGGCGGGATGGTCCGCCACCGCATGCCGATCACAGACGGCCTTCAGGTCGGCGTGGAACGCCCGCGCCTCACCGGACACGACGTAGTGCGGCGTGAGGTCAATTCCTCCACCGAACCACCACGTGCCGTCGTCGAGGGAGAAATAGCGGACATTCATGTGGATGATGGGCACATGCGGGTTGTGCGGGTGGAGCACACTGCTCACACCCGTGGCCGCGAACCGCCCGGCCTCCGTGTTCATCTGCTGCTTCAACCCCGGGCTCACGTCGCCCTGCACGGCAGAGAAATTGAGCCCTCCCTTTTCGATCACGCGTCCATTCTGGAGGATCCGCGTGTCGCCTCCGCCCCCTTCCGGTCGGTCCCACGTGTCCCGCACCTTGTCCAGACGCCCGTCGAAGGCCTCCAATGCGGCCACCTGCTCGTCCTGGACCTGCCGATAGGCCTTTTGCACCCGGGTCAGAAAGGCATCAGTCATGGCCGTCGAGTTCAATCCAATTCAACCGTTCGAGCCGAAGCAGGCGGGACGCCCCATTCACCAGCCCGGACCCCGGGCCGTGCGGCGCCGTCCAATCGAAGCGGTACAATCCCCCGGCCTCGTCCCGTGTGGGGGCCATCAGGGGGGCTCCGGCCGCCAGCCGCTGAGGCCAATCCCGGCCATGGCCCGCCGTCCAGAGCAGGGCATTCCGAAGCAGGTCGTGCGCCAGCCAGCCGTAGCGGCCCACGAGACCCCCACGGAGGACGGACAGCCGTCGGGCATGTTCGACATGCAGAGAGTCATCGGACATGCGGCCCGACAGGGAATCGGCCCGGCTGCCCGTGCCATCGACGACGGTCATGGCCACGCGATCGAGGAGGTCCGGATCGAGGAACTCGAAGTCCCGCCAGCTTCCGTCGGCATACAGCCGGAAATCCATCGTGTCCCCGAGCTGGATTTCGGTCTGAAGCACCCCGGCGAAGGACCGGCTCGCCTTGCCTCCCGGAGCGACAAGGACGTTTCGCCGGACATCGCTCAGGGAATCCCGCAGGGAGCCGAGTCCGCGCGAGGTCACCTCGACCTCCACGAAGGTGGTCAAGCTGTCTACATCGGCTTGCGCCCAACCTTCGCGGAAGGCGTCCTCCGCCTCGAGGTTCCGGATGTCCCCGGTGGCGAGCATCATGACGCGCTCACCGGCATGGTGCCGGGCCACGTGCTCCGCGAGATGGGCCATGGTGCTGCCCTCCTGCGAGAAGGGATAGAGCACGCCCGGCGCGTCCACCACGAGCGGAGCCCCGAGGTCGGTCAGGACCAGGTGGACCGCCTCGGAGACACCGGGCCAGGTGCGCACCGTCTGCAGGGCCGGGCGCCGGAGAGGCCCCACCACCAGGTCCACCGGGCCACCATCAAAGGCGAGATCCTCGGGGGCACTGAGCATGACCCCCGCCGTGTCCAATCCGGAATCGAGGAACCGCACCTCCACATGGGTACCGAGCCACCGGCCCGTATCCAAGGCGAGGCGGATGCCGGAGGCGCAATCCAGCGCGATGTCCCGCAGCCGTTCCGCCTGACGGCCCAGACTGTCTTGGCCCGCCGAGAACGGCAACAGAACCGCCACCCGGACGGTGTCGCCCGGCCAGTGCGGGGGAACAGGGCGCCCCCTCGGTGTTTCTTGGAGGGCGGTGTCATGGGGCAACACCGCCGGCCCCTTGTCCTGCGCGGCAGGCAGCGAATCCACCTCCATGGGAACCACAGGGTCCACGGCTGGGGCATCGGGCGTCGCGGCCGGCAGGGCGCCGGGAATCCGCAACACATCTCCCTTACGGATGCCCCCTTCTGCCCACCGGTTCAGCTCGAAGAGGCGGTTGAGGTCGACCCCGTACCGCTGGGCGATGCTGTAGGCGGTCTCCTTGCGCTCCACGGTGTGGGTGCGCTCCCCGGGCTGGGCCCAGGCGAGGGCCGACCACAGGCCCAGGAGGCACAACGCCCCGCGGAGACACGCACGACTCACTCCCATTCGATGGTGGCGGGGGGCTTGGAGGAAATGTCGTAGACCACGCGGTTGATGCCGCGGACCTTGTTGATGATGGCGTTGGAGACCTCGGCCAGGAAGGCATGGGGGAAATCCACCCAGTCGGCGGTCATGCCGTCTGTCGAGCTCACGGCCCGCAGCGCCACGGCCTGCTCGTAGGTCCGCTCGTCGCCCATGACCCCGACACTCTGGACGGGAAGCAGAATGGTGCCGGCCTGCCAGACCCGGTCGTAGTGGCCGTGCTCGCGGAGCTTGTCGATCCAGATGCGGTCGGCGTCCTGCAGGAGCCGGACGTTGTCCGCGTTGACCTCACCGAGGATGCGGATGCCGAGGCCCGGACCGGGGAACGGGTGCCGGCCGAGGAGCTTCTCGTCGAGGCCCATCTCGCGGCCCACGCGTCGCACCTCATCCTTGAAGAGCATACGAAGGGGCTCCACCACGGAGAGCTTCATGTAGTCGGGGAGTCCGCCCACGTTGTGGTGGCTCTTGATGGTGGCGCTCGGTCCGCCCGTGGCGGAGACGCTTTCGATGACATCCGGGTAAATCGTGCCCTGTCCCAGCCACTTGACCCCGTCGAGGAGTCCACTCTCGTAGTCAAAGACCTCGATGAAGGTGGCGCCGATGGCCTTGCGCTTGCCTTCCGGGTCGGAGACGCCGGCCAAGGCGGCGTAGAACCGATCGGCGGCGCGGACGCCCTTCACGTTGAGCCCCATGCCTTCGTAGCCCTGGAGCACCTCGTCGAATTCATTCTTGCGGAGCAGACCGTTGTCCACAAAAATGCAGTGAAGCCGATCGCCGATGGCCCGGTGCAGCAACATGGCCGCCACGCTCGAGTCGACCCCGCCACTCAGGCCGAGGACGACCCGGTCGTCTCCCAGCTTTTCCTTGAGCTCGGCCACGGTCGTGTCGACGAAGTGGGCGGGCGTCCAATCGGCGGAGCACCCGCAGATGTCGTGCACGAAGTTGCGGAGCAGGGTCAGCCCCTCCTCGCTGTGATAGACCTCCGGGTGGAATTGGATGCCCCACGTGGGCTCGTCTTCGAAGGCGAACCCAGCAAACTGGACGTCCTCGGTGCTGCAGGTGATGCGGGTGCCTTCGCCTGCGCTCTGGATCGTGTCGCCGTGGCTCATCCACACCGCCTTGCCGGCGGCCATGCCGGCGAAGAGCCGGTCGGTCGTGTCGATGTGGGTCAAATGGGCGCGGCCGTATTCGCGGCTGTCACTGGCCTCGACGCTTCCGCCGCCATTCTGGGCCAGCCATTGCGCGCCGAAGCACACGCCGAGCAAGGGCCACTTGGCGCGGACCCCCTCGAGATCAGGGGAAGGCGCATTCGCCTCCCGAACGCTGTGGGGGCTGCCGGAGAGAATGATGCCCTTCCAATTTCGGCCCTGCGGATCGTCCTCAGGAGCGGTCTCGAGCAGGGAACGCCAGTCGCCGTTCCACGGCTTGATTTCAGCGAACGTATTCAACTCCCTGACCCTGCGCGCGATGAGCTGCGTGTATTGGGAACCGAAATCGAGAATGAGGATGCTGTCCATGTGTGCTCGGTGAGCGGCCGAAATTACGCGGCATCGTTTGCCCCCCAAGGTGAACGCAAGTGCCGGGAAGGTGTTGTTTTGCACCACCGATGCACGACCCCATGCACATTGTCCCCGACTCCCCCTCCGCCCTGCCCCTGCTTTCTGGGCTCAACGGACGCCGACTCGTCCTGGCCAGCGCGTCTCCACGGCGCAAGCAACTGCTGTCGATGCTGGGCATCCCCTTCGACGTGCGGCCCATCGGCGTCGACGAGGTCTACCCGGTCGCCCTCTCCGGGCCTGAGATTCCCCGGTTTCTGAGTGAGCTCAAGGCCAGGGCTGCCCTGGACACCCTGGCACCCGACGAGATCCTCATCACGAGCGACACGGTGGTCCAACTCGATGGAGAGACCCTCGAGAAGCCCGGCTCAGCGGACGAGGCGTTCGGCATGATCATGAAGCTGTCCGGCAACACCCACCAAGTCGTGACGGCGTTCTGCGTGGTGGACGGAAGGCAACCCGACGCCCTCAATACGGACCACGATGTCGTAGACGTGTCCTTTGAACACCTTAGTGCCGAATTCGCTCGTCATTACATCGAAAACCACCATCCGTTCGACAAAGCTGGAGGCTATGGCGCGCAGGATTTGATCGGCGCGTGCGCCATTCATTCCCTCAAAGGGAGCTATTACACCGTCATGGGACTTCCTATGCACAAAATTTTTTCCGCCCTGCAACGCCTTGATTGATGGGCTTTTGCGCTCACAAATTGGGTTTCCCGTTCACTTTTTTTGCAATTTCCTTGAACAAGGGTGGACTCCTTCGGTTGTGGTGTGTACGTTGAACACGTTCAAAACCACACAACACAATGAACCTTTCTTTGATTCTGGCTGCGGCCGGACACGGCAGTGAGCATTTCACTACCGGAACCAGCTTCACCTTCTTCGTGGGCTGTATGGCCATGATGGCCGCCTCCGTTTTCTTCTTCTTCGAGATGTGGAACGTCGACAAGAAGTGGCGCACCTCGCTCCTCGTGAGTGGATTGATCACGTTCATCGCGTTCGTCCACTACTACTACATGCGGGGATTCTACCTCGAGACGGGCACCAGCCCGACGTTCTTCCGCTACGTGGACTGGACCCTGACGGTCCCGCTCATGTGCGTGGAGTTCTACCTCATCACCAAGAAGGCCGGTGGCACCATGGGCCTGATGTGGAAGCTCATCTTCGCTTCCGTCGTGATGCTCGTCACGGGTTATTTCGGTGAGGCCGTGTACCGCGATCAAGCCTGGCTCTGGGGTCTCTTCTCCGGTCTCGCCTACTTCTACATCGTGTACCTGGTCTTCTCCGGTGAGGTGAAGCAGCTGGCCGACAGCGCCGGTGGTGCCGTGGCCGAGGCCAACAAGTGGCTGGGCCGCTTCGTGCTCGTCGGTTGGGCCATCTACCCGCTCGGCTACATGGTCGGCACGGGTGAGGGCCAATGGTACGAGTTCCTGAACGGAGCCATGGACATGGACGTCGTCTACAACATCGGTGACGCCATCAACAAGATCGGCTTCGGTCTGGTGATCTACGCCCTGGCCGTGAAGGACAGCAACAGCTGATCCCTCCGACATTTAGCAAGGAAATCGGGCCCACTCCCTTCTCGGGGGTGGGCCTTTCCTTTGTCCCATGATTGGCAGCGACACGTTCCAGCAGGCCAACCGGGTCCGCACCTGGACCCTCGTCCTCCTCGTGGCCGGTGCTCTCCTCGGAGATGCGCTCTGGCACTGGGCCCCGGCCGTTCAACTCCCCTTGGCCGTTCTGCTCATCGCCGGCCTCGGCCTCCAGCACGGTGCCCTCGACCACATCCTTCACGCCCACATGCACGGGGACCCCGAAGGACCCTTGCGCCAATCGTTCGCCTTGCCCTACATCGCCGGCATCGGCGTCGCCTGGGCGGCCTTCGAGACGGCCCCCGGATGGATGCTCGGGCTGTTCCTTCTCGTCAGCGCCTACCACTTTGGCATGTCCCACCTGCGAGTAGACGCTTTGCGCCGCACCACGCCCATGCCGGATTCGCTGTCCGGCCTCATCCTTGGGGTGGCCGTTCTCGCGCCCTTGATCACCCGGCCGGACGCCCTGGCTGTGCTCGACACGTTCGGGTGGCACCTGGACGTTGGATTCGGGAGTGAACTCCTCCCCTTGCAATTGGCCTCTGGCGCGTCCCTGTTTTTCGGTCTCCTGTTGCACCGGACCTGGCGCAACGGCCTGCTCGTGGCGGCCAGCATCATGCTCGCCTGGTTCGTCCACGACCTCCTGCTGGCCTTTGCCCTGTATTTCGCCCTCGGCCACTCCCGAGAGGCCTTCTTCGAGGAATTCAAGGAGCGCCAGAGTGTTGCCCGGAACTTCCCGAGCTTCTACCTCAAGAGCCTGCCGCTGAGTGCGGCGTTTGCCGCCATGGCCGGCATCATCCTGTGGCTGGCCGCCGACGGGGTCCTGAGGGAACGGGCCGCCCTGAGTTTCCTGCTCGCGGGCACGCTCCCGCACATTGCCGTCCTCGAGGGCTGGGTCACCGCCCGCACCCGCTGATCAGCGGACCCGCAGCTTGCCGGGCTCCCCGGCCACCACTTCGCCGATGGAAGACGACGGCAGCCCCTCCGCTTGGAGCACTTCCTCCACCTCACCCGCTGACTCCGGCGCAACGGAGAGCAACAGCCCGCCACTGGTCTGGGGATCGCAGACGAGGTCCCGCACGAAGTCGGACGCCCCATCCAGCATCAGATCCTGTCCGTAGCTGGCGAAATTTCGACGTGTCCCTCCCGGGATGCATCCGGCGGCATGGTAGCCTTCGAGGGCCGGACGGTCGAGGGTCGGCAGGTCCGCCCCCTCCACGATGAGCTCGACCCCCGTGGCGCGGGCCATCTCCAGACCATGGCCGGCCAGGCCGAATCCGGTCACATCTGTCATGGCGTGGACCCCCGCGATGTCACCGAGCGGCGCGCCCACCTTGTTGAGGCGCATCATGTTGGCCGCTGCGGCCTGGAGGTGGTCCTCGGCCACCACCCCTTTCTTCTGGGCGGTGGTCACCATGCCCACGCCCAACGGCTTGGTGAGGTACAACCTGTCTCCCACCTCCGCGCCACCATTGCGCTTGAGGCGCTCGATGGTCACGCGCCCGGTGACGGCGAGGCCAAAAATGGGCTCGGGGGAATCGATGCTGTGGCCGCCGGCCAGTGGAATGCCCGCCTCGGCGCAAATGGAGCGCCCCCCTTCAAGCACACGTCCGGCCACCTCCGGATCGAGCTTGTCCACAGGCCAACCGAGAATGGCGATGGCCATCAGCGGGGTGCCGCCCATGGCGTAGATGTCACTGATGGCGTTGGCCGCCGCGATGCGCCCGAAGGCGTGCGGGTCGTCGACGATGGGCATGAAGAAGTCCGTGGTGGACACCGCGGCGGTGCCATCCCCGAGATCATAGACCGCCGCGTCATCTCGCGCGCCATGGCCCACGAGCAGACGAGGATCGTCGGCTTGGGCACCGAGCTGTCCGAGAATGCGGTCGAGCACGCCAGGGGCAATCTTGCAGCCGCAGCCAGCTCCGTGGCTGAATTGGGTCAGCCGAATCGGGTCCTTCTCCATGGGCGCAAGTTCGCCCACGGCCCTCAAGCCATGGCCTCGGGCAGGGGGAAATCGAACAGGCCTTTCCGCAGCGGTTCCGGCGAGGCGGTGAAGCCCCACTCGATGAGTGGGCCAACCACATCCGGACGTGAGAAGTCGATGCTTCGCGCCTCCGGGTTGCCCCAGTCGTAGACGTGACGCGGCAACCACTCTTCCTGAGCGATGCGAGCAAACAGCGCCTCCGCCTCCGCCCCTTCATCGAGGAGGACATTGAGGTCGTCCAGGAGGCGACGCTTTTCCATACTCAGCGGAGCGGACACGCCGGGCCGCTCCTCCTCGAGGAAGGCATCGAAGCCACCGGCATCGCCCGAGGCGAAGTAGTGGAAGCAGGCCCGCTGAAGCCACAGGTCGCCGAAGAGCACTTGGGCCAGCCAGTATTGGGTCCAAGCCCGCCACGTGTCCGCGTCCCGCATGGCTTTGTAGGCCCCGGTGATCATCCGGTCCGCGCCAATCCACTGGCGGCGGTGCAACCGGTCCACCCCCACGAAGGCCGCGGCGCTGAAGTCACCCTCCTTGACCACCCCCTCCACCTTGCCAAAGGCGGACAGGAGATGATGGGCAGCGAAATGGATGGACTCGAACGTGTGGACGAGTCCATTGGAATAGAGGGCGTCGATGAAGCCGTAGGTCGACGGGGACAGCAGAAAGCGGTCACCCACCGAGGTGATGGACGCGTATTGGAGCCTGTCTGTGCGCGTGAAGGGCCGAACGGCCTGGATGCCCTCCATGTGCCGCGCCATGTCGGGGAAACGGGACACAATGTCCATGAATTCCGCCTCGGCATCGAGATCCTCCCGCTCGGGGTGGACCCGAGGATCCAGCATGAGCCCGACGCTGGCCACGTTGGATGTGGAGCGCTCGAAATTGTCGAAGGGAATGACCCACATCCATCCCCCGTCGAAGACGTGGTGGAAGGTGCCGTCGTGCAACCGCCGACCCTTGGAGGGAGACTCGAGAATGCCGTCCATCGGTTGGAGGCCTTCGACGTGGGCGAAGATGGCCCGCGCATGGTGGGCCGATTCCGGCGCGCCCTCGCGCAACTCGAGCTGGTCCACAAGGGTGGAGCGCCGGCCCGAGGCGTCCACATAGTATGCGGCTTGGAAATCCCCGAGGGAGGTCGAGACGGTCACGCCATCCTCGTCGAATTCCACCGCCTCGATGTGACAGTCCTCGTGCAGCTGGGCCCCGTATTCCGCCGCGGTCCGCACCATGAAATGGTCCACTTCTTCCCGGTA
>WTID01000185.1 GCA_011522855.1 Flavobacteriales bacterium | reverse complement strand
CTTGGTGCGGTACTTCTGCGGGTCGCTCATGGAGTGGCCCTTGTAGCGGTAGGTCTGGATGTCGAGCAGGTACGGGCCCTCTCCCTTGCGGCAATGCTCTGCGGCGCGGGCCATGGCCTCGGCCACGGCTTCCGGGGACATGCCGTCCACGGACTCGGCCGGCATCTCGTAGGAGGCGCCCAGCTTGGAGAGGTCATGCACGTTGGTGGTGCGCTCGACCGAGGTGCCCATGGCGTACTTGTTGTTCTCCACCACGTAGATGACCGGCAGCTTCCAGGTCATCGCCATGTTGAAGGTCTCGTGGAGCATGCCCTGGCGGGCGGCGCCGTCTCCGAAGAAGCAGACCGTCACGTGGTCCTCCTTGCGGTACTTGTCGGCGAAGGCGATGCCGGCGCCGAGGCCGATCTGTCCGCCCACGATGCCGTGACCCCCGAAGAGGTTGCGCTCCTTGTCGAACATGTGCATGGAACCGCCCTTGCCCTTGCTCGAGCCGGTCTTCTTTCCGTAGAGCTCGGCCATCACCACTTTGGGGTCGGTGCCGAGGGCCAACGGGTGGGCGTGGTCACGGTAGGCCGTGATGACGCGGTCCGTCGGACGGATGGCCTCCACCATGCCGGCAAGGATGGCTTCCTGGCCGATGTAGAGGTGGCAGAATCCGCCGAATTTCTGTTGGATGTACAGGTGACCGCAGCGCTCCTCGAAGCGGCGCATCAACAGCATATCGCGGTGCCACTTGATGTAGGTCTCCTTGGAGTACGGCGTCTTGGCCTTCTTCTTGGCGGCCGGTTTCCGTCGTGCCGTGGTTTTCTTAGCAGGCGTGGTGGTGGTCATGATGCCCAATTTGCGAAAGGCAAATATAGGCCGCACGGCCCGCCCGACAGGCACCTCAGCGGCCCAACAGGACCACCGCATGGGCACTGATGCCCTCGCCGGTCCCGACGAAGCCCAAACGCTCGGTGGTGGTGGCCTTCACACCGACCCGATCCACGGGGATCCCGAGGCATTCCGCAATGCAGTCCCGCATGGCATCGATGTGGGGCCGAAGCTTGGGGGCTTGGAGGCAAACCGTGGCGTCCACGTTGACGATGCCCCACCCCTCCGTGCACACCTTGGCCACAGTCTCGCGGAGGAGGATCTTGCTGTCAATGCCCTTGTATGCGGCATCCGTATCCGGAAAGTGGGCCCCGATGTCACCCATGGCCCGCGCCCCGAACAGGGCATCACAAATCACATGGAGCAGCACGTCGGCGTCGCTGTGGCCGACCGCGCCGATGTCGGAGGGAATGCGGATGCCTCCGAGCCAAAATTCTTCCCCTTCCGCCAGCTGGTGGACATCGTAGCCGTAGCCGATGCGAAGGTCCGGGAGGGGCATGCGCCGATCAGAAGTTGGCGGGGTCGTCGTCGGCACCGCCCACCATGTCGTCGAAGGCGAGGCGCAGCGAGAACCGCAGGGTGTTGGCCAGCGGATTCTGCTGGGTGGTGGCGATCAGGTAGCTCAGGTCGATGTCGAGCACGGTGTACTTGATGCCGGCGCCAAGGGTGATGAACTGGCGGTTGCCCTTCGTGTAGTGCTCAAAGAAGTAGCCACCGCGCACGGCGAAGACGCCGTTGTAGTCGTATTCGATGCCCCCGCCCAGGTTGATTTCACGCAATTCTTCGCGGAACACGCTGCCCGGCTCGACGAGGTAGGTGCCGTCTCCTTGCCGTTCGACGATGCCCGGAGCGTCATAGAAGCTCTGGATGATGCCCGAGGCCACACCGACGTTGGGGTCGAACCCGCTGACGATCAGGTCGTCGTCCTCTCCTTCCCCATAGGCGGGCGCCGTGGGCACGAGGAGCTTGTTGGCGTCCATGGTGAAGGTCAGGTTGTTGTAGTCGTCGAGGAAGACCGTGGCCGCCGCTCCCGCCTTCAGGTTGGTCGGGATGAAGTCCCGCTCAGCCGTCTCGGTGTAGCTCATCTTGGCGCCCACGTTGGACACGCACACCCCCCAGTTCATGCGGCCGTCGCGGTCGCCGAACTTGACGTTGTCGTTGGTGTGGAAGACCCCCACGTCGACCGCCACGGAACGTCCCGGGCGGCTGTCCGCCCCGAGGATGTTGGTGCCACCGGTGAGGTTCGAGTGGATGTAGCGCGCCGTGAAGCCGCCGCTGAACTTGTCGCCGAACTTCTGGGAGAA
>WTID01000221.1:3194-8837 GCA_011522855.1 Flavobacteriales bacterium | reverse complement strand
CCCGCCGCCGAGGAACATGCCGTTCGGGCCCACCGTGATGTTTTCCGTGTTCACGTTGAACGTGACATCGTACATGTCGTTGGTGCCGCCGCCACCGTCGTCACCGTCGCAAGCGTCACAGCTGTTGTAGCAGACCACCGGGAGCGTGGCGTCCGCCGTGACGTCGTAGGTCCGGTTCGTGAAGCCGTCAATCGTGCTCGTGCAGGACTCGCCTCCGGCGAATTCCTCCTGAGCCGTCCATCCGTCGAGGGTGAACTTGTATTCAATCGTGCCTTCGGCGATGTCGACCGACACCGTGTAGACGCCGTCGCCATCGGAATCATCCATGGCGATGCAGCCACCGCACCATCCGGCAAAGCTGCCGTTCAGGTTGACCGTACCATAGGTGCCCGTGTACTCGGACATGTCCACTTGGAAGGTGACGGCATAGGAAGCCGGGGCCGAGCCACAGGTTCCGTCCGTGCTGCACTGACCGAAGCAGGTGCTGTAGGTCGCCGGCCCTGTCACTGCAGGCAGGATCCGGTCATTGTAGTTTCCGGGATCGGCGCAGGACAGACCGGTCAAGTCCTCCTTGGCTCCCCAATCGCCACCATCGTTGGGGCTGTTGAGGAAGATGTAGTTTCCGCTGGTTCCTTCTTCGATACTCACGGTTACCGTCCAAATGCCGTCGGCATCGTCGTCGGACATGGCGTACGCCGTGGCGTCTCCGAGCACACCGCCACCGAGGTACATGCCGTTCGGACCCACCGTGATGGTCTCGGTGTTCACGTTGAAGGTAACGTCGTAGGTGACTGCCGCATTCTGCTCTTCGCAGGTACCGCAGTAGTCGAAACACTGCACATCGAGAACCATATCGGTCGTGCCGAGGTCGAAGCCGCGGTTGCCGAAGCCATCACCAGGGACGAAATCACAGTCGGTGCCCAAGATGGCGCTCTCGTCGCCACCCCAGCCGTTGATCATGTACTTGAACTCGTAGCCCTGGCTGGGAGCAAGGGCCATGTCCACCGTGTAGATGTTGTCACCGTTGTCGTCGGACATGGCGGTGCAGGGTCCGCACCAACCGTCGAAGGAACCCGTCACGTAGATGGTCTCCGTTCCGTTGAGAACCGTATTGGACATGTCCACCTGGAACGTCACGATCGGCTGGTAAGACGGAGCTTCACAAGTGCCGTCCGTGGTGCACTGGCTGAAGCAGGTGCTGATGGTGGTGTTCTCCGTGATGTTGCTCAACAAGCGGTCGGAGTAGGGACCGTCTGCGCAGGACTGACCGACGATGTTCTCCTTGCAGCTCCAGTCCGGGCAGTTGCCATTGAGGAACGTGTAGTTGCCGGTGTATCCGGCGGGCAAGGTCTTCGTGATGGTCCAGATGTCGTCGCCATCGTCGTCGCTCATCGGGTTGTCCCCCGCGACGCCGAAGTCAGCGCCACCTGCGAGGAACACACCGTCGGGAGAGGTGGTCTCGTTGGCCATGTTGACATTAAATGTCACGTCCACCGTGCTGGCTGCGGCCTCCACAATGATCGTTCCCACCATGCCATTGGCGGCGTGGGAGCCGATGCTGCAGTCATATTGATAGGTGCCGGGCGTGTTCAGGGTAATGGTCCCCATGGACACCGCAGGATCGGCACCGCTGTTGGCCCCCAAGGAAAAGGTCTCGGGATTGTTCCAGGTGTCTCCGAGCGTGCTGGACACGCCGTTCACGTTGTGGAATCCCGCCTCATTGAGGAATTCGATGGTCTCGCCCGCCGTCACCGTCAGGGTGGCAGGGTTGTAGTAGTAATTGCCGGCGAGGACCGTGTGGTCTTGGGCCTGAGCAAAGCTGAAGCCGAATACGGCGACGCAAAGCAGCAAAAGGTTACGCATGGTGGTTGAGTTACAGTAAGGTTCTTCCAAGAACCGCCAATATAGTCCGGGGAAGGTGTACATCGTACACCAACGTTGCCCTCCCGTTCTCCACAATGCACCGTCCATACCGAATTTCCTGGCGGAAACGCACAGGAATCAAGGGAGGCGAAGCTGGGTCGACCGGGGTCAACGTTCACAAATTCAATTACACGCTTCGACGCATGTCGCCCTCCCGGATGATGAGGTTGAGTGTCCCGGCGACACAAAGGCTGATTCCGGCCAGCACCATCGTCTGGATCACATCCTCTCCAAGGAACGTCTTGTAAGCCCAGTTGATGCCACCCAGCGCCGCAGTGATCTGCGGGATGACGATGAACATATTGAACACCCCCATGCCGACCCCCATCCGCTCGGGCGCAATGGCTCCGGACAGCATCGCGTACGGCATGCTGAGGATGCTGCCCCACGCGAGGCCGATGAGCGCAAAGCTCCACGTCAAGTTGCCGGCCGTCTCCGGCGTCCACCAGGACATCGACAAGAAACCGACCCCGCCGAGAATGAGACTGACGAGGTGGGTCCACCGGCGATTCAATCCGCGGCGGGACGTCCAAACCGACAACACCAGCGCAAACACCATGCTGCTCAGGCCGTAGACGCCCATCGCACTCGAGACGGCATTGGCCGCTTCATTGTAGGCCGCGCTCTTTTCGGCATACCCCTCCACCCCTTCCAAGGGGAGCGGAGCACCAAAGACAAACTCGGTCAAGGCAGGCGTCGCGAAGGACCACATGGTGAAGAAGGCGAACCAGCTGAAGAATTGCACTGCACCGAGCTTGGCCATCACTGGTGGCATTTCCCGAATGAACCCAAGGATCTCTCCCACCCCGGCACCGATGCCACGGCTCTCCTCTTTCTCCTTGAGGAACGCCTCCATGTCGGTCGGCGGATCCTCCTGCGTCGTGAACACGGTGACCAGGATGCTCGTCAGGAACACCAAGGCCCCGATGGCGAAGGAAACGTAGACGCTGGCGGGAATCTCCCCGGCTCCAGCCTCGTTGGCCACGCCGAGCTTGGTGACGAACCAAGGCAGGTTGGACGCTACCCAGGTGCCGATGCCGATGATGAGGGTCTGAAGCACGAAACCATAGCTCCGCTGCTCCTCCGGCAGCTTGTCCGCCACCAGTGCGCGGAACGGCTCCATGCTGATGTTGATGCTGGCGTCCAGGACCCACAGGAAGCCCGCCGCCATCCAAAGCGCGCTGCTGTAGGGAACGAAGAAGAGGGCCAGCGAACTCAGGACGGCCCCAATCAGGAAATACGGACGGCGGCGGCCCCACCTCGGGTGCCAGGTCCGGTCGCTCAGGTGGCCGATGATGGGCTGCACAATCAGACCGGTGAGGGGGGCGGCAATCCACAACAGGGGAATGTCATCCTTCGATGCGCCCAGGGTCTGGAAGATGCGGGACATGTTGCCCCCTTGGAGGGCGAAGCCGAATTGGATGCCCAGGAAACCGAAACTCATGTTCCAGATTTCCCAGAAGGAAAGCCGCTTGGTGTTCATGGCGTCACGAAATGAAATGCCCCCGACCACAGGGGCCGAGGGCATCAAATGTAATCAGTGTCCCGAGGACAATCCGGCCATCCTTACTCGCAGGACGTGCCATAGAGGTTGAGCACCTCAAGGAGGTCGTTGATTCCGATGTTTCCACTGCCATCGAAATCGATGGCCTCACACTGGGTCGGTGGAGTGAAGTCGAACAGACAAGAGCCGTCCTCCCGGTTTGCGGCCGGAGCATAATTGCTCGCGCTGTCATAGGTGCACCCATCGATTGCAGCCGTGATGCACGCGGCAGCATCCAGGACGTTGGCGTCGGGGTTGAATTCAAGGAAACCGTCATCCGTGCACCCGCTGAGGATCAAGGTGGCGCAGGAACCATCGTCCACGTCGGCGACGTCGGAGAACTCGAGGTAATCGGAGTCGGTGCATCCCGCATACTGGCAGGAGCCGTCATCCCGGTTGGCCGAAGCATCATAGTTGCTCGCGTCCTCGTACACGCAGCCGTCCACGAAGAGAGTCACGCAAGCCGATGCATCCTCCACGTTGGCGGTGGCATCGAACTCCACGTAGTTCGGATCAATGCAACCGCTGACCAGCAGGGTGGCGCAGGAACCATCATCCACGTCGGCGATGTCGGAGAACTCGAGGTAATCGGGGTCGGTACACCCCGCATACTGGCAGGAGCCGTCATCCCGGTTGGCCGAAGCATCATAGTTGCTCGCGTCCTCGTAGACGCAGCCATCAACGTAAGGCGTCACACAGGCCTCGGCATCTTGCACGTTGGCGGCGGCATTGTACTCAAGGAAATCCGGGTCGATGCATCCTGACACCAGAAGCGTGCCGCAAGAACCATCATCATTGTTGGCAAGCGGAGAATACTCGAGGTAAGCCGGATCCGTGCAGCCATTGAACAGGCAAGAGCCATCGTCCTGGGTGAGCTCGTCGCCGTAGTTGCCCGCCAGAGAATACGTGCATCCAACACAGGAGTCGTAATCGCACGCCACACCTTGAACATTTGCCGCGGCGTCGTAATTGCAGGCCGTAGCATCAAGACAGCCATAAATGACCGCCGATTCGCCCTCACCGGGTTCTTCCGGCGGGTCGGCCTCTCCGCCACCTCCACTTTCGGACCCCACCTCGGCCCCATCGTCCGTGACTTCGGTCGTGGACACAGTCCTCTCAGCTCCGCCGACAATGGAATACGTCAAGCCGGCCTGCATGGAGAAGGCCTGGCCAATGGGCATGGTGAACCGTGCAATCCGCACGGCGTTCATGCAGCCGGGACGCCCCTGGAGCTCCTCGCAGTGATTCGAGGGAATGCCCCCTTCCGCACCGGCCAAAGCCCAGGACAAGGTGTCCCCCTCACTCGCGAGGGCCTCGCTGTCGAATTCCGCCTGACCATCCAGAGTCGTCGGATCGAAACCTGTCGCGACCAGGGAAGGCCCGTCGAGTGCACTGCCCCCGATGGTGAACCAACTGTCGTTGAAGCAGTCATCATTGGTGTATGTGATGCCGTCCACTTCGACGGACAGCGTCCCCAGTTCGGAGGGCGTCCATCCACCGCACGTCGCGGATTGGTAAACCTGATCCCAAGGCGACACCCGAAGACGAATGGAAGACCCCTTGACGCCGACCACAGCTTTGAGCTGGGTGGCCTCTGGAGGAAGCAGGGCATAGACGTCGTTGGTGTACAAGCCGATGGCCCCATCGTCGTCGTTGAACTGGATGTCGATCGGAGCAATGGCGAGGATGCCGGAGTAGACACAGAGATCATCATCGCTGCTCACGGCGTCAGGGTTGTAGTTCGTGGCCGTCGGGTCAGAACAGTCCGCACAGGACTGGAATTCACACAGGGATTCATCCGTGAGCACGGCGTCGGCGTCATAGTTACATGCTCCGGGATTGCCACACCCCACACAGCTCAGGTAATCACAGTTCTGCTCATCAGGAGCCGCGTCCGGATCATAGTTGCACGCCTGGGGATCACTGCAGCTGTCGTCTGCGGCACTCAGGTCGAGGCAGTTGCCATCCTCATCAGCTGCCGTCAGGTCGGGATTGACGTCATCGCAATCAATCGGGTCGTAGACATAGGCCTCTCCGAATTCGGAGCAGTTGATGTTGAAGGGCGATCCGATGACGTCGGTGGTGTCCGCGCTTCGGTAGCCGTCATTGTCGACATCCCGGTAGCACGTTTCGGCCCCATCACAATCCCCGTCGATGCCGTCTCCGACGATGTCATA
>WTID01000221.1:1761-3094 GCA_011522855.1 Flavobacteriales bacterium | reverse complement strand
ACACGCCCCTGGGCATCGGGAACACCATTGGCGTCTCCATTGAGGACATACCATGCCCCTCCGATGTCGTCGTCGATGGTCACGTTGCCGCCAGGCAAACCCGTTCCCGGGTCGAAGTTGGTGAACCAAGCATTGGCGCTTGACTGCACAGTGGCCACGTTGGCCTCGCCCAGACCGGCATCCGGAACGCTCTCGATGCCAATGGTCACCCAACTGTCGTAGGCCAAATCGGGATACACACTGAAAAGCAGGTCATTGATGCCATTGGGAACTCCTGCGCCCAAAGCGGCGTGGTAGAAATCCGTCGTTGTGTTGATGTACGTGGGATCGATGGACGTGCCAGACACGGAGGTGACGAAGTCGTTGGGGTTGGTCGTCTGGAAATAGAGTCGGGTCGTGGTGTAGCCCGTCAGGTCGACCGTGCCCAGCGCACCGACCAGAGGGCCGATGTCCGAGGCGACCACCTCGGCGATGATCTGGTAATCACTGGGAACGTAGTTGGGGTTGTAGTTGCAGGCGGCCGTGTCCGCACAATTCTGGGCAGAGACGGAGGCCATGGACAGCACGAGACCGAGGGCCAGGCAAAGGCCCGACATCGGAACACGCGACGAGGGTAGTTGTGAAGGAAGGCTCATAGGAAAGAGGTGAGATGACAATTCCATGGACACCATCAAGATAGCCGCTGGTGGGCCTTCTGAGAGGATGACCTTTGTCAACGGAGCGTATAATCAGAACTCCTCCCCCACTTCGTTCGACGAAACAAAAAATCCGGCCGCCCAAAGGCGACCGGATTTGTCAAAGTCAATTGGACAAACGGATCAGTCCGCGCAGGGCTGACCGTAAATCGAGAGGAAAACCAACAGGTCAGCGGAGCCGATGAGCCCGTTTCCATCCGTGTCGTAGGCACAGTTGCCGCCACCGGAACAGTCGAACTCACAAGAGCCGTCATCGAGATCGGCTTCCGCATCATAGTTGGTCGCATCGCCATAGGTGCATCCCTGCGTGCCCGTGATGAGGAACTGGCAGGTACCATCGTCCTGGGTGGCATCGGCATTGTAGTTCTCCGCATCGGCATCCGTGCAGCCGGGGATGATGCACGAACCGTCGTCGTCCGTAGCAGCGGGATTGTAGTTCGTGGCCGAGGCATTGGTGCAACCGGGAACTTCATCCTCGTCGCACACGCCATCTCCATCGGCATCGTTGATGCAGTTGCCGTCGCAGTCGAGCGTGTTGTTCGGGTAGTTCGGCGGGTACTCACAGAGGTCGTTGTCCACGATGACGGCCTGGGGGTTGTAGTTGCAGGCCTCGGCCTCACCACATCCCGCACAGCTCA
>WTID01000221.1:0-1661 GCA_011522855.1 Flavobacteriales bacterium | reverse complement strand
GTCGGCTCGAGATCGGGCAGGATGTACCAGGTTCCTCCCACCACGTCGTCGATGATCAGGTCTCCTCCGCCCTCGAAGGGAAGGAAGTCCACGCCGATGAAGTCCACAGAACCGGTGTTGTCGTCCGAACCGATGGTGACCCAGGAGTCATACTCCAGGTCGGGGAACGTCGGAAACAGAAGCGGATTGGACGCCGTGGAGAGCGGGCCTCCGAGCGGGTCCTGATAGAAGGAACCGGAGCTCACAATGCTGAGGGCCGTGTCCTGAAGGCCATAGACCGCCACAAGCTGGGCGGCGGGATCCATGAAGTTGGCGTAGACCCGGTAGGTGTCGAATCCGGGGGCCGTGGTGTTCTCCCCGACAAGCTCGAAAGAGAGGCCGGTGTAATCCGTGACCTCATAGCCAATGGACAAGGCCGTCTCCTGGAAGACATTCAATTGGGCGTCCCGCCATTGGATGTTGCAGGTCATGTTCCATTCGCCGGTCGTGGTCAGCTGTGCAATCAGCACGCGCCCCAGGGCGTCCGGTTGGCCCTGCACTTGATCCGGGGTCGCGAAGACACTTCCGCCGACTCCATCGTTCACCACGAAGTCTCCCCCGGTGTTGAACAGGATGTCCGCCGAATTCCATGCCGCTCCGCCCACAACACCGACGGCGCTCGGGTAATCCGAATCCTCCTGGCCAATCGTGATCCACGAGTCGTAGGCAAGGTTGGGGAACGCCGGATACAGAAGCGGGTTGATGCCCACGGGCGTCAAGGCACCCAGGGCGTCCTGATAGAACCCTGCAGAGGACGTGATGGCCATGGCGAACGGCGCCTCAGCGTACAGGGCTTGAGCAATGTCCGTGGCATCGTCAAAGTTGGCGTAGACCCGGTAGGTCGTCCCCACGTCGGAGGTGCCGACCACTTCGTAGGTCAGTCCGGTAAAATCAGCTTGAGCAGTCAATCCTGTAAACAGGACGGCAAGGGCCGCAGCACAACGGCGAAAATCTGGAAAGTTGAGCATGGTACGTACAAGATACACCCCAAAGCCCCCAACCGTTGCGCGGTCCAGATGATTTTTGTCAGTGGGGTCTTACAGCGCCTTGAGGAGCGCTTGGGTCCCCGACGTCCACTCTCCTTGGGCTCCATCCGCCAACAGCTGGCGCGCGAGCACCTTGCCGAGTTCAACGCCCCACTGGTCGTAGCTGAACACATTCCAGAGGAGCCCCTCCAGGAAAATCTTGTGCTCGTAGGCGGCAATGAGCGCGCCCAAGGAGCGGGCATCCAGGTCCTCGGCGAGACAGAAGGTCGAGGGGCGGCCTCCAGCGAAAGTCCGGTGGGGCGCCACCCTGTCGATGGCCTCGGGCGCGTGTCCTGCGTCCTTCATCTCCGCGCGGACGTCGTCCTCAGACCGTCCCACACAGAAGGCCTCGGCCTGGGCGATGGCATTGGCCAAAAGCAATCGATGCATGTGCGCATCGTTGCCTTGCGGCTCCCGGGATGCGATGAACTCAACCGGATGGACATCCGTGCCTTGGTGAAGCAACTGGTGGAAGGCGTGCTGCCCATTCGTCCCGGGCTCTCCCCAGACCACGGGATGGGTGGCCCAGCGAACCGGACGCCCGTCCCGACCCACCGCCTTGCCATTGGATTCCATCTCCGCCTGCTGGAGGTAGGC
>WTID01000223.1 GCA_011522855.1 Flavobacteriales bacterium | reverse complement strand
GCGGCAACGCCTCGAAGAATACATGCTCGAGGTACCAGCTCTGGCGCACGGCTTCTTCGTAAGGCGTCGGCTTCTTGGTCTGGAAGAAGGGCGTCAGGCCCAATTGGTGGAGCAGGTTGTGCGCGCTTTCCAGGTCACCCGCTTCGATGCGGGCCGTGAGGTCCGTGATGATGCCGAGGGCAGTGCCGGGATAGAACTGGGTCGGGTGGGCGGTCAACACCACGCGGACGTGCTGGCCACGGAGGGCGTCCGACAGCGCCTCGTCCAGTCCCCGGCGGGCAATCCGGGGCAGGATGCCGGCGAGCGACTCCGCGCCCTCGAGGTCGTTGAGCCGGTCGTATCGGGCGTCCTCCAATGCGTCCACCAGCACCACCTGACGCTCGATGTATTGCACATATCGGAACAACAGCCCCACGCGCTCCTCCTCGGGCAGGTGGACTTCGGACAGATGCTCGGTGAGGAGGTCCATCGGCGACCGGCCCTGAGCGAGCCCCTCGCGGCAGGCTTCTGCAAACAGCGGCACGCGGAGTCCCGTGCCCCGAATGCCGTCGAGCGGCAGGGTCAGGAAGATGCTGTTGTAGACTTCAAACGGGCGCGCCACAGCGGACGCGTAGGTCGAATGCTCCATGGAGTTCAGGATTTCGTTGAATCCGGAGCATTGCCGGGTTCTCCAAAATTACAACGCAGCCCCCTCCCCGGTTCGGTTCCCTCCACCGCCCGCTAACTTCGCGGCATGGAATACCGCAGGCTGGGGCGCAGTGGCCTCCAATTGTCCGAATTGTCCTTTGGAAGCTGGATCACCTTCGGCAACCAGATCGAGGACGGCACGAGCGGCCGCTTGCTCGACATGGCCTACGATGCCGGCATCAACTTCTTCGACAATGCGGAGACCTACGCCGACGGGGCGTCGGAAGAAGTCATGGGCCGGCTGCTGGCGCAGCGCGACTGGCCGCGCGACACCTGGTGCGTGTCCTCCAAGGTGTTCTTCGGTGCCGGAGGCAAGCTGCCCACCCAGCGCGGCCTGCACCGCAAGCACGTCGTCGAGGCCTGCCACGACGCCCTGAAGCGCTTGCGGGTCGATTACCTCGACCTGTACTTCTGCCATCGACCGGACAAGCAGACCCCCATGGAGGAGACGGTGTGGACCATGCACCAGCTGATTCAGCAAGGCAAGGTCCTCTACTGGGGCACGAGCGAATGGAGCGCCGCAGAGATCATGGACGCCCACCGCATTGCCGAGCGGCACAACCTCATCGGCCCGGTCATGGAGCAACCGCAGTACAACATGTTCGTGCGGCGCAAGGTGGAAGTGGAATACCAGGACGTATACCGCACGGTGGGCCTGGGCACCACCATCTGGAGCCCGCTCGCCTCTGGCCTCCTGACCGGCAAATACAACCGGGGCGCCAGTGCCGATGTCCGCCTGAAGCGCGACGAGCTGAGCTGGCTCGCCGACATCGTGCTCAATGAAAAAAACCTCGCCAAGGTGGAGCGCCTGGGCGACCTCGCGGGCGACCTCGGCACGACCCTGCCCAAGCTCGCCCTGGCCTGGTGCCTCAAGAACCCAGACGTCTCCACGGTCCTCCTCGGCGCCTCCAAGCCCGAACAACTCGAGGAAAACCTCGGCGCTCCCGCGATCGTTCCGCTCCTGACGGAGGACGTCATGGCCCGCATCGAGGAAATCCTGGACAACGCGCCCGCCCACCCCGAGTACTGATCCGATGCGCATTGACATCCTCTCCGCCGTGCCCGACCTGCTCCAGGGGCCCTTCAGCGAAAGCATCGTGGGGCGCGCCAGGAAAGCCGGCGTCGTGGAGGTCGAAGTCCATGACATCCGCAAGTGGACCACCGACAAGCATGGAAAAATCGACGACACTCCCTTCGGCGGGGGCGCCGGCATGGTCATGGCCATCCAGCCCATCGTCGACGCCATCGCCGACCTGAGAGCCCAACGCGACTACGACGAGATCATCTACCTCACTCCGGACGGGGAGCGACTGGGCCAATCCCGGGTGAACCAATTGAGCCTGTCCGGCAACCTTCTGATGCTCTGTGGCCACTACAAGGGCATTGACCAACGCATCCGTGACCACGTCATCACCCTCGAGCTGAGCATCGGCGATTACGTGCTGAGCGGAGGCGAATTGGCCGCTGCGGTCCTGGCCGACGCCATCGTCCGCCTCGTCCCGG
>WTID01000057.1 GCA_011522855.1 Flavobacteriales bacterium | reverse complement strand
ACCAGGTCGAAGACCCCATTGGTGAAGACCACCTGCTTCCCCTCGGCACGCCATGCGGCACAGCGGTCGGCCATGGTGGCCCGGTCCAAGATGCGTGCCGTCAGGTCCATGGTCATTCGGCGGCTTCAAGTTTCACTTTTCCCTTGCGCAGGCCAGCCGCCATCAAGAAGAGGTAACCAATGCCCCCCGTGGTGATGATCATGCCCGTCTGGGTGGCCCAGATCACATTGGCGGTGGCCAGACCCAGCACCTCATTGAAGCCCATGGCCACCAGCGCATACTGCACCGCCAACTGGTAGCTTCCGATGCCCCCCGGTGAAGGGATCACCATGCCGAATCCGCCCGCCATCATGACAAACAGGGCTTTGCCGGGCGTCAATCCCTGAAGCGCGTCGATCCCGAGGAAGATCACGTAGGTCATCAGGAAATACATGGTCCAGATGAAGGCCGTATGACCCAGGAATGCCCACTTCTGCTTCATGTGCCGCACGCTGGCCAACCCCCGGCCGATGCCTTGGATGAAGCCAAAGGCCTTGGCGAACAGAGGAATCCTCGACAACGCCTCCCGCTTGCGCCATGCGAAGACCGCTCCTGCCGTGAAGAGCACTGCGGCGCCCACCAACCAGGGCAACGGGCCACCACCAGGAAGGTCGAACGACGCGCTGAACGCCAGGAAGGTGTCCATGTTGGACAAGAGCGCGACCCCCGTCAACAGGAACAACAAGGCAAAGTCGACCACCCGTTCAGAAATGACCGTGCCGAAGAGCTCGTCCACGGGAATGTCGTCCGTCTGGTTGAGCGCACCGCACCGGGCCAATTCCCCGCTCCTGGGAACGAAGGCGTTGGAGAAGTAGCTGAAGGCCACCGCATGGATGCTGTTGCCCATCTTGGGCTGGTGGCCCAGGGGTTCCAGGAGGATGAGCCAGCGCATTCCGCGGCTCACGATGGCGAGATACCCCATCACGAAGCTGGCGCCAATGCTCCAGCCACTTGCGCTCCGCATGTCATCCCACAGGGCTTGTGGGTCGTCCACTCCGCGCATGGCCAAGGTGAAGAGCAGAGCGCCGATGCCCAGCATCAGCACGTACTTCAGGATTTGACCGGCCTTCCCTTTCATGCGCCGAGCCGGTTGGTCGCCGTGTCCGGGAAGACCACGGTCGGCTTGAACGTTTTGGCCTCCTCGAGGTCCATTTGCCCATAGGCAATCACGATCACGATGTCGCCCGGCTGGCAGCGGCGGGCGGCAGGTCCATTCAGACAGACCTGGCCGGACCCCCTCTTGCCCTCGATGACATAGGTTTCAATGCGCTCACCGTTGTTGCAGTTGACAATCTGGACCTTTTCCCCAATGACGAGTCCAGCGGCCTCGATGAGGTCCGCGTCCAGCGTGATGCTCCCGATGTAGCTCAGGTCCGCCTCGGTGACGGTGATGCGGTGCAGCTTCGCCCGCATGACTTCGATGCGCATGGCCGCGAAATTACGGCACGGAACGCCTCAGGGGCGATGACCCGGCATCAGATACAGCTCCGTCCTTCGGCTGCGCTCCCGAAGGCCTTCCGGGCAGTCCACTCCATCCGGGCATTGCTCCATGGGCTGTTCCGACCCATGGCCCTCCACGCGGATGCGCTGGGGAGTCAATCCGGCGAATTCGAGCTGGACCGCCACGCGCCGGGCCCGCTCCCGGGCGAGACGGATGTTGTCGTCCGGGTTGCCCTCCGGACTGGCATGGCCCAGGATGAGCACATGGACATCGTCCTGTTCCCGGCAACGCTTGGCCCACGCCTTGAGGTCGGCAAGGCGGCCGGCCGGGACCATTGAACTTCCCACCTCATGGAACACCACCCAATCGGCCGGTCGGCCCGGCTCCAGCCACGGAGCCAGATCGGGCAGACTCGACCGGTCCGTGGCCTCCGCCGTCCAATCGGCGAGGGCCAAGGCGGACAACAGGTTCAGGCGCCACACGTCTCCCATGAGGGCGAACCGTTGCAGGACCCGCCCATCCCCATCGGTCCAGACCGCCATGGCATTGGGGCAGGCCGTCGCCGGTCGCTCCGCCACCCAGCGGGTCCCCCGGTCGGCCACCAAGCCGCCAAGGTCGACCCGTCCTTCTGCATCGCTGACGAAGCGGGTCACCGGCATTCCGGTCACCGCATCCTCGAGCGTCCAGTGCACACCCGCGAGCGGTCGGCTCCCGCAGGTCACCGTCAAGGTGTGGCCTTCGAGGCGGGCAGGCGGAGTGGCCGCTTCCCGGCGGCCGGAGGGCAGGCGGCGGCACCACCAGGGGTCCACCCCACCCGGTCCGGTCAGGCCGTCCGAAGACAGCCACCCCCCTGCGGTCGGGTGCGGAGTCAGGGCCCACTCATGGCCCGGCGTGTTCAGCGATTCGAGAATGAAGGCCTCAGCATAATTGCCCCGGCGCGGAATCCGCACCACATCGAAGCCTCCCGACCAGGCTCCGGCAAACCCATCGCGTTCCAGGTCGCGCCCTTGCGGCCGCACCCCCACGAGCAGATCGCCGTCCCGGCCCTCCTGCACATCGAACATCCCGAAGGCCGCATCGCCGGACCAGTTCTCGAGGACAGGCACCCTCCAAGGCGGCGTCCACGCTCCATCGGGCTGTTCGGCGCTGAGCCAGAGCGAGTATCGTCCTCCATCCAAAGCGCTGATGACCGCCATGCCCGATTCGAGATGCAGGTCCACATGCAGAATGTCACCCACGTCGGACCAGGCGGGTTCTCGGGCAGGGACGCGGCCCCAAGGGCGCGGCACCTCCGTTCTGTCTGGGCTCCCAGTAAATTCGGCAATCCTCGTCGCCCCCTCTTGCCACATGGCCGTCTGACCGTCCACGGCGAGCACGACCACCTGCCACCCGTCCGTGCCCAGCACGATTTCATCGTCGGCGGTGGCGGCGCCCTCCAACAACCGAGGTGCCTCCTTTGGCAGCTGGGCCATCAGCGGTCCGAACCCGAACAGAAGGCCCATCCACACGGCGATTCTCCGCCCCACTCGACCGCTCCCCGTTGGCCTCATCCCCCGTCTCCGTTGCGTTTGGCCTCGTTCCATTGGGCCTCAGCCTCACAGGCCGCATCGTACCAATCCCGGCCAAACCGGCGAACCAGCGCATCCTTGCAGAACCTCAGGATGCTGAGGTCCAGACCCGCTCCACAGCTGACCGCGGCATCGCAGATGGGCCACTGGTGGTAATTGAGGGCAGTCAGGTCCTTCAATGGTGTCAGCCGGATGGGATACAGGTGGCAACTGATCGGCTTTCTCCACGCCAACTTTCCCTCCAGGTGGGCCTGCTCGAAGGCGCACTTGGCCGTGCCGTCCTCCTCGAACGTGGCGTAGACGCATTCTCGCCCGTCCACGATCGGGGTGACGGCATCGCCGTCTCCGTCGACCACATGAAGGCCCTCCCGCTCGATGACGGCGAGGCTGTCCGGCTTCAATCGATCCTTGATCACATCGAAGGCCGCCTCCACTTCCGCGATCTCTTCGGGGGCCAGGGGCGCCCCGCTCTCTCCCTCCACGCAGCACGCTCCTTTGCAGGCCTTCAGGTCGCAACAAAACCGGCGGTCGAAGATTTCGGTGCTGAGGAGGGTGTCGTCAATCAGGATCACGGCGACCAATTTACGGCGGACCCATGGCCGTCACGGCGTCCTCCGGCACCGCACTTGGTACCTTGCGCAGGTGACCGCTCCAACGCCCCCCTTGATCTCCCATCGACAGCCCTGGCCGGCCCTCTCTCGGTGGGCCTCCACTCGGCGGGACCGGCTGCGGAGGGTGGCGGTGGCGGACGGCCGCAGGATGGCCAACGGCTGGCGACTGTGGCGGGAATTCAAGAGGGCCACGGCCGGCCGGCCCGAGACCATGGCGCCCTTGCGTGCCTGGCCGATGAGCCTCAGCGTGGAGCCGACCACAGCCTGCAACCTGCGGTGCCCGGAATGCCCGAGCGGCCTCCGTTCCTTCACCCGTCCCACCGGGATGCTCGACCCTGATCGCCTGTCCGGTCTCCTGAGCGGACCGGAGGGCCTGGGCCACGACCTCGTCTACCTCAACCTCTACTTCCAGGGCGAGCCCTATTTGCACCCCGGGATGGACGACCTCGTCCGGGTCGGGAAGCGGGCTGGGCTCTACGTGAGCACATCGACCAATGCGCACCACATCGACGGCGACCGGGCGGAATCCCTGGTGCGGAGTGGCATCGACCGGCTCATCATCTCCATCGACGGGGCGGATCAGGAGGCCTACTCCAGCTATCGGGTCGGGGGCAAACTCGACAAGGTGCTCGCCGGGACACGGGCCGTCATCGAGGCGAAGCGACGCACGGGGATGACCACGCCCCATGTCGTGTGGCAATTCCTGGTGGTCGGCACCAACGAACACCAGCTCGACACCTTGAAGCACATGGCCTCCTCCTACGGGGTGGACGAATTCGTGGTCAAGACGGCCCAGCTGGACCGGCCGGAGGACGGCCATCCCCTGCTGACCGTCAATCCCGCTCTTCGTCGGTATGACCGGTCGCCCGACGGTCGATGGACCCTGAGGAATCCCCTGCTCGACCGCTGCTGGCGGATGTGGCAGGGGGCCGTGGTCACATGGGATGGACAGGTCGTCCCATGCTGCTTCGACAAGGATGCCGCACACGCCATGGGGACCGCGCAGGATGGTGCCGCTTTCCGGGCCATTTGGCGATCCGAGCGATACCAGGCCTTCCGCCGTTCGATCCTGACGGACCGGTCGGCCATCGACATGTGTCGGAACTGCAGCGAAGGCACCCAAGTCTGGGCCTGATGGAACCGAGCCTGTCCCGTCCGGCGCTGGGCCCGTTGCGCGCCCTCCTGCCCCTCGGCATTGGCCTCACCGTGGTGGGCTGGATGGTCGCCCGCACCCTAGAGGAACAGGGAGGGTGGAGCGCACTGGAAGGGACCGTGACCCTGCCCGGCTGGCCCATGGCTTTGGCGCTGATGGTCCTGCTGGTGCTCCTGCGCGATGGAGGCTATGTCCTCCGGCTCCGCTGGCTCTCAAATGGCGATTTGACCTGGAGACAGGCCATCGAGACGACGGTCCTGTGGGAATTCGCCTCGGCCATCACGCCTGGCATCGTCGGGGGCGGAGCCGTGGCCATCTGGGGCCTCCACCGGCAGGGCATGACCGCCGGGCGGAGCACCGCCGTCGTGTTCTCCACCGCACTCCTGGATGAGCTGTTCTACGTGCTGGCCGTGCCCCCGCTCCTGCTCGTGCTCGGCGAAGCCGTCCGGCCCGATGGACTCGGAGGCGGGTTCGGCTGGGGTGTCTTCTGGGCCGGATGGGGGTTGATGGTGCTCCTCGCCGCCGTCATCGGATGTGGACTGTTCCTCGCCCCAAACGGCACCCACGGCCTTCTCCGCGGGATCGCCGGCTGGCGGTGGCTCTCCCGGTGGCGGTCCCGCATGGAGGCTTATGCGGATGACCTGCTTGAGAGTTCCGAACAAATGCGCGCCCTCCCGGGCAAACAGTGGGGTGGGGCCTTCGTTGCCACCGTCATCAGCTGGTCGGCCCGGTTCCTCACCCTCGTGGCGGTCATGGGCATGGTCGTGGCCCCGCTGGCCTCGCTCGAGGCCCTCCTGATCGTGGCGCGACAACTGGTCATGTGGGTGTTCCTGCTCGTGAGCCCCACCCCCGGGTCCAGCGGTGTGGCCGAATGGCTCCTCGGGGTGTTCTTCGGCCCCTGGTTAGACCAAGCCCCTTCCCCACTGGCAGCGGCCATGACCATGCTCATCTGGCGGATGGCCACCCATTTCCTCTACCTCCTCGTGGGGGTGTTGGTCATTCCCGGTTGGCTTCGGCGGACCGGTCGCGGCAAAGCGGCCCGCAGTGCCGAACTTTGAGGCATGTCCAACGAGAAGAAGCCCCCCGGATTCAGCACCCTCGCGGTCCATGCGGGCGTGGAGCCCGACCCCTCCACCGGAGCGATCATGACGCCGGTCTACATGACCTCCACTTACGTGCAGGAGGGCATCGGCCAGCACAAGGGATATGAATACAGCCGATCCTCCAACCCGACCCGGGACGCCCTCGAGGCCGCCTTCGCCGCGTTGGAGGGCGGTCGGCACGGCTTGGCCTTCGCCAGTGGCCTTGCCGCGATTGATGCGGTCCTCATGACCCTGAAGCCCGGGGATGAGGTCATCGCAGGAGACGACCTCTACGGGGGCACCCGCCGGCTGTTCACGACCCACTATGAGCCCTTCGGCATCCAGTTTCATTTCGTGGACACGCAGGACCCGGCAAACGTCGCGGCCAAGCTCAATGACCGCACCCGGCTCGTGTGGCTGGAGACCCCGACCAACCCCTTGCTCCGGGTCAGTGACATCGCCGCCATTGCCGGCCTGCTGGCCGGACATCCCGCCCGCCTCGCGGTAGACAACACGTTTGCGACCCCCGCCCTGCAGAACCCCCTGAAGGAGGGCGCGGACATCGTCATGCACAGCGTCACCAAGTATCTCGGGGGCCACTCCGATGTGGTGATGGGGGCCCTGATGACGAAAGAGGCCGCCTTGGATGCCGAACTCCGCACCCTGCAGAACAACGTCGGGGCGATTCCCGGTCCCATGGACTGCTTCCTCGTGTTGCGGGGCATCAAGACCCTGGGCATCCGCGTCCGCCAGCATTGTGCCAATGGCCGGGCCGTCGCCGAATGGCTCGAGGCCCATCCGAAGGTCGATACGGTGTTCTGGCCCGGATTCTCATCCTTCCCGAACCACGCTGCCGCTGCCCGGCAGATGCAAGACTTTGGTGGTATGATCAGCTTCACCCTCGTGGACGACAGCCTGGATGCCTCGCGGGCGGTGTGTGAATCCACCCGCGTGTTCGCCCTCGCCGAATCCCTTGGCGGCGTGGAGAGCCTGATCGAACATCCCGCCCTGATGACGCACGCCTCGGTTCCGGCCGAGCAGCGTGCGGCCCTCGGCATCAACGACAGTCTGATCCGCCTGAGCTGCGGCATCGAAGACGCGGAAGACCTCATCGCCGACCTCGACCAAGCGATTGGAGCATGACGGGTGAGGGACACGGCATGGCCGTGGTCGGAGCCGGACTCGTCGGCAGCCTGACCGCACTGCTCCTCGCCAACCGGGGACACCACGTCGACGTCTACGAACGCCGCCGCGATCCACGCAAGGTGGGCGATGCCGCCGGGCGGTCCATCAACCTCGCCCTGAGTGAACGCGGCTGGCGGGCCTTGGAGAAGGCCGGAGCCGTGGAAGCCGTCCGAGAGATCGCCATGCCGGTCAAGGCCCGGTGCATGCACGGGCTCGATGGCGGCCTCACCTACCAGCCCTATGGCCTGCCCGGAAAGGGGCGATTCGGCCACGATGAGTGCATCTACAGTGTGGCCCGCGGCCCGTTGAACCGCATCCTGCTCGAAGCGGCGGAAGCCACCGGCCGGGTGGACGTCCATTTCGAGCACCGCCTCGAGGACTTCTCGGTTTCCCAGGACGCTGTCTCCCTCACCTTCGAAGGCCGCAGCCCCCTCCACCACAACCGCCTCTTCGGTACGGATGGGGCCTTCAGCGCCGTCCGCCAGCGGATGATGAAAGGCGACCGGTTCGACTTCAGCCAATCCTACCTCGCCCACGGCTACAAGGAAATCGCCATGCCCCCGCAGGAAGACGGCGGGTTCGCCCTCGATGCCGAAGCGCTCCACATCTGGCCCCGGGGGCACTTCATGCTCATGGCCCTGCCCAATCCAGACCGAACCTTCACCTGCACCCTGTTTGCCCCGTTCGAGGGACAAGATGGTTTTGCGGGAATTCCCGATGTGGCCTCGGCGCGGGCCTATTTCGACACCCATTTCCCCGATGTGCTCGACCTGGTGCCCGACTTCGACCGGGACTGGGAATCCAACCCGACGAGCTCCCTCATCACCACGCGGTGCAATCCCTGGCACATGGGCGACCGGGTCCTTCTGATGGGAGACGCAGCCCACGCGATTGTGCCCTTCTACGGGCAGGGGATGAACAGTGGATTCGAGGATGCCCGGGTCCTCGCCGACCTCCTCGATGACCACGAAGGCCATCCGACTGGTGAGGCTTGGACGGCGCTCATGGCCGACTTCACCCGGTTGCGTAAGGCCAATGGGGACGCCATCGGGGACCTCGCCCTCCGCAACTTCATCGAGATGCGGGACCGCACCGGGGACCCCCGCTTCCTCCTGCGGAAGCGCATCGAACGTCGGCTGACCGATCGCCACCCTGATCGCTGGGTGCCGCTCTACTCCATGGTCACGTTCACTCACCTCCCCTATGCCGAGGCCCTCGAACTCGGCCGCGTCCAGGACGGCATCATGGAGGAGGTGATGGCCCGCCCGGACATCGACACCGTTTGGGACGGGAACGAGGTCGAGCAACATGCCCTTCAACTGGCCGCCGAGAGGCTGCCCCAACCCGGTACGACATGAAGCAGCTCGACCACATCGGCATCGCAGTCTCCGACCTGGAGGAGGCGGAGCGCATCTTCGGCGAAATCCTGGGCAGTCCCGCCTACAAACGAGAAGAGGTCGCCGGAGAGTCCGTGTTGACATCGTTCTTCAAGACGGGAGAATCCAAGGTGGAGCTGCTGGTTCCGACCTCCCCGTCCAGTGCCATCGCCAAGCACCTCGAGAAGCGGGGACCGGGCCTGCACCACGTGGCCTTCCACGTGGAGGATCTCGAAGCGGAACTCACGCGGCTCGAATCCAAAGGCTATCGCGTCGTGGTCGGGCCCAAGCCAGGTGCAGACGGCAAGCGCATTGCCTTTCTTCACCCAGGGGACGCGGCCAAGGTCCTCGTCGAACTCTGCGCGGACGCCTGAGCTTCGAATGGCCCGAGTCGGACGGGGACAAAATGGAAGCGCCCCGGACGTTTCCAGGGCGCTTCACTTAACCAAATTGCTTGCCTGCCAC
>WTID01000053.1:3186-8935 GCA_011522855.1 Flavobacteriales bacterium | reverse complement strand
GCGTCCGGAACTGGTCGTGCTCGACACGATGAACTTCTGGATGGACATCGCCATGGAGCCCCTCAAGGCCGTCATTGCCCGGGTGGACGTGCTCACGATCAACGATGAGGAGGCCCGCCAATTGAGCGGGGAGCGCAGTCTCGTCCGCGCGGCCAAGGCGATTCTGGCCATGGGACCGCGCTACCTGATCATCAAGAAGGGCGAGCACGGTGCGCTGCTGTTCCACCACCGGGACGGGGAGTTGGTCATGTTCTTCTGTCCGGCCTTGCCGCTGGAGGACGTGGTGGATCCGACCGGGGCGGGGGACACGTTTGCCGGAGGCTTCATCGGCCATGTCGCGCGCACTGGATCGACGGATTTCGACACCCTCAAGGAGGGCGTTGTCGTGGGCAGTGCTCTGGCGAGCTTTACCTGCGAGTCCTTCGGAACCGAGGGCATCCGCGCGGTGACTGAGGAGATGTTGGACAACCGGGTCGACGCGTTCCGGCACATGATGTCCTGGCGGGCGTCCGCCGTGGCCACGACGGTCTGATCAATCCTGAAGCCGGATCCGGAGCGCCGGATTGATGGCGGCCCCGGATTCCCACCACTCGAAGTGGAGGTGGGGGCCTGAACTGTGGTCCCCCGTGTTGCCGATGATGGCAATCGGCTCGCCCTGGCCGACTCGGTCTCCCGAGGCGACGAGGGTCCGGCTGTTGTGCATGTAGACGGAAACGCGATTGCGATTGTGTTGCACCATCACGGTGTGGCCTCCGCCGGAGGTGAATCCCGCGAAGAGGACAGTGCCTTCCCCGACGGCTTTGACCGGTGTGTTTTCTGGAGCGACGAGGTCCACGCCCCAATGTCCGATGCCGGGGTTCCACTCCGAGGAGATGGTGCCTTCAACCGGAGGCATCCAGAGGCCGGATTCGCTGAGGGCATTGGGACGGTTGACTGCGAAAGCGTCTTCTTCCTCGACCCGTTCGCGCAGACCGTCCAGCGCGGTGGTCGGGGTGGCGTCGATTTGATCGGCATCGTCCGCATTGGGACCGGCCAGGTCTGGGGTGACGGCGAGGGCGCCGGCCGGCAGGTCGCCGGACAGGATGGCCCGCAGGTTGTCGAGGTAGCGGGATTGGCGGTCCAGGATGGTGGTCAGGGAGTCGGCAGCCCGCCAGGAGTCCGCTTGCATGGCCCGGGTCTCGGACGCGACATATCCTGGCACCACCCGCTCCTTGAGTGGGGTCAGGGCCACCAGGGCGTAGGTGATGAGGGCGACGATCAGGATGGACAGCGCGGCGAGGAACCGAAGTTGGTTGGGTTGGACGCGCATGGACCAGTGCTCCGCGAAGGTGCCCTCCTCCTGAAGGATGAGCTTGAACCGTTTGGACGGCGTGGGTTCGGGTGGGGGGACCTTGGACATCCTCTCTCGGGTTGGTTGCCCAAAGATGGACGACAACGAAAGGATGCGCCATGATTTTGTCTTCGGGGCGG
Source organism: Flavobacteriales bacterium (assembly GCA_011522855.1). Taxonomy (GTDB): domain Bacteria; phylum Bacteroidota; class Bacteroidia; order Flavobacteriales_D; family Sanyastnellaceae; genus UBA8752. The sequence goes on along the minus strand of WTID01000053.1, from coordinate 7,465 downwards.
CCGGATTGCAATATTTTCGCGGCTTCCGAGTTGGTCGCTCGGAACCCCGAGTCGAACATGTCCCTCACACCGACCTCTCCCTGGCGCGCCCAACGAAGAAGGACCCTTCTGCGGGGTCTGTTGCCGTTGACCCTCCTGCTGGGGACCATGGGGTGCACGACGCAGCGTGACGGCCGGTTCTATCGGGCCTATCACAACACGACGGCGCGGTTCAACGGGTTCCACTTTGCCCGCCTTGCGATGGAGGAGGCAGATCAGAAGCTCGCCGAGACCCACGAGGAAAACTGGGATGAGGTGATTCCCCTGTTCATCTATGGCTCCGAGGACCAAGCGGACTTCCTGTACCCGTTGATGGAACGGGCCATCGAGAAGTGTTCCCGGGTGGTGGATCGACATGCCATGACGCCTCCACGGAGCGTTCAGAAGGACTTCAAGCGCCCTCAGTTGAATCGGTGGATTGACGACAACTACACGCTGATTGGCAAAGGCCATTTCTACAAGGGAGACCTCGCCAAGGCGGAGGAGGTGTTCAAATACCTGCAGCGGAAGCACAAGGAACCGGACAGCCAAGTGGCGGCCGGAGCCTGGTTGGCCCGGACCTACATGGCCATGGAGAACATGCCCAAGGCCAATTCGGCGCTGCTCAAGGCGGTGGGCGAGCGGGACGCGTCGGATGAGCTGCGGGCGGACGCGTTTCTCGTTCAGGCTGAATTCCTCCTGACCCAAAACAACATCGAGGAGGCCATGCGCTCCATCGAACGCGCCATCCCCAAGATCAAACCCAAGCGGGAGCGGGCGAGGCCCCTCTTCGTGTTGGCTCAGCTGAAGCGGGAGTATGGCAGCAATCGAGAGGCCATCGACCTCTTCGAAGAGGTGGTCAAATTGAAAACCCCGTACGAGATGGAGTTTCAGGCCCGCATGCAACAGGCTCTGGCCTTTGACCGTCGGCGGGGGGACAGCATGGAGATCAAGGAGTTGTTCTTCGACATGTTGGAGGAGGACAAGAACGAGGACTATCGCGACCAGATTTACTATGCCTTGGCCCAGATCGAACTCGAGGAGCTGAACCGTGAGGAGGGCATGGACTACCTGCGGGACGCCTTGGCGGAGGATTCCGGCAACCGCCGTCCGCGGATGAAGAGCTTCCTGGCCCTCGCCGATCTCCATTTGGAGGACCGGGAGTACGAACTGGCGCAGGCCTACTACGACAGCACCTTGGCTAACATGGACGAGGACCACCCCCGCTTCCAGGAGGTCAGCAACAATGCCAAGAGCCTCACGGAACTGGTGGAGCAGCTGATGGTCATCGTGCGGAATGACAGCCTCCGGGACATCTGCAACCTGGACGAGGACGCCCGGTATGCGCGAATGGAGGAGATCATCGAGGGTCTGCGGGTCGCCCAAGAAGAGGCGGCTGCCGAGGCCGAGCGCCTCGCTGAGGAGGCGTTGGCGGAGAGCATGGCCGTGCCGGGAGCTGCGACAGCCTTCTGGCCCTACAACCCCACGTTGCGGGACAAGGGAAGGACCGACTTCCTGAACCAATGGGGAGACCGTCCTCTCGAGGACCATTGGCGCCGGAGCCGAAAACTGGCGGCCGGATTCGGGACCATTGAAGAGGTGGCCGAGGAGGTCGTCTCCGTGGACCTGTTGGCCGCAGGAGGAGAGTTGCCGACGCCGGAGGAATTGCTGGAGACTTTGCCGTGTGCGGAGGAGCAACGTGCTGCCGCGGACGTGGAGACGGCCACGGCGGTTTACCAGAGCGGGGTCATTTACAAGGAGAAGCTGGACGACACTGACAATGCCATTGAGGCTTGGATTGACCTGCTCGACCGGTTCACGGAAAGCGAGGAACACCCGTTGGCCCATTACCAGCTGTATCGGACCTACCTCTTCCTCGAGGAGACCGAGAATTACCAGAACCCGTTCTGCGCGACCTGCAATTCCCAGTACTGGGCGGACCAGATTTCCCTGCTCTATCCCGACAGCGAGTGGGCCCAACTCGTGGAGGACCCGGACTTCGTGGACTTCGAGGAGCAGCGCCGGATTGACGAGTTGGCGGCCTATGAGGCGCACCTGATCCGGTATTACGCCCAGAAGGATTACCAGGACTTGCTGACGGAGATCAACACGGTGCTCGACACGGTGCCGAACCACACGCAGGAGTGCCGGTACCGTTTCCTCCGCGCCCAGTGCATTGGTTGGCTCGACGGCAAGGTGAGGGGACGGGACAACTACATCGCGGCGTTGCAGGAGGTGACTGCGTCCTGCGACTCTTCGGACCAGGCGGTCGCGGCGCTCGAGATTCTGGAGGGCCTCGGCGTTGGTGGTCAGGGCAAGAAGGAGAAGAAGGACAAGAAGAAAGCCGACGCCGTGCCGCAGATGCCGGACTTCGGCAACTTCACCGACAAGCCGGTGCTCGAGCACTACTTCGCGGTCGTGATTCCGGTCAGCGAAGGCGGGTCGGACAAGACCAAGGCGGACCTGGCCGACTTCAACCGACAGTTCTTCGCCAGTGCCAACCTCAAGGTCACCAGCAACCTGCTCGACCGCGAGAATCAGCTCGTGTTGGTGAAGGCCTTCCCCCGGAAGGACCGGGCCATGGACTACTACAAAGTTCTGACCGCCAACCGCGAATCCATGATCGACCTGAACACGAGTGGATTCCGCATGTTCGTCATCCACACGGAGAACTATGTGGAGCTGTTCAAGGGCAAGGACATCGAGGGATACGGCCAATTCTTCGATGCGCTTTACCTTCGGGACTGAAGTACCGCGAGAACTGAGCACCATGGCACGCAACCGCAACCGCGACGTTGGCATCGACCAAGGCATCAACCGCATTGTGGAGGGCACCCTCGTCGAAGGGTCCATCCGCAGTGAGGGGAGCATCCGCATTGACGGACATTTCGTCGGCGACATCCACACCACGGCGCGCCTCGTCATCGGGGCTCAGGGCCGCGTGGAAGGCAATGTGGATTGTCAGGACTGCGAGTCACAAGGTGTGGTGACCGGCAACCTCCGCGTGGTTGGGCTTCTGACGCTGAAGGCGTCGAGTGCCGTGAGCGGGGAAATCCGCTATGGGCGCATGGCCGTTGAGGCCGGTGCCCGAATCGAAGGGGTCTGCAAGCTGGACGACGTGAGCGCGGAGGCGGAAACGCCGGACCCCTCCGTCAAGAACCTGGACCATGCCGGACAGGCCCTCCAGCAAAGCGCCTGATTCCAACCGAAGTGTGATGCGCCATGCGGGCATGGCGTCCACCTTGTTCGCTGCCATCGGGGGTGGCGCCTGGTTAGGCCGTCGATGGGACTTGAGCGCCGGTCACGAAATGGCGTGGGGCACAGCCTTGGGCGCCTTGCTCGGACTGGCCGCCGCCATGGTGATGGTCATCCGCGACGTCAACCGATGAAGTTCCTCGCACTCAACCTCCTGACGGCGCTCGGCGCTCTGTTGCTCATCCGGACGCTGGGTGAGCCCCTCATGACCGAGGCGGCCCGGGACCCGTTGTCCGGTGTCGTGGTCTTTCTGGCCGTGCTCACCCCCTTGTTGGAGCGGTGGCTCCGTCCGCGGGAGGGGGCGACCCCGGGCAGCCACGTCCGCAAGGTGATGGCCACGACGATGGTCAAGATGTTCGCCATGCTCATCCTGATCTTGGTCTACCTCTTTCTCGGCGGCCCGGATCCCCGGGTGTTCGGACTCGCGGCCTACCTCGTCTACGCGGCCTTCACGGGCATACTCGTTGCCGAGACCATGCGCCACCCCGTTCCGCCCACGGACCCGCGTTGAAACTTCTTTCTGGGAGTTCGTGCCCGGGGTGAAACCGGAAGGAATTCGGGCACTATCTTCGCACCCAAATTCGCAGGACGCGATCATGATTTCCCTCCTCTCCCGTTTCAAGCGGTGCATGTCCACAGGCCTGACCCTCGGCCTGGTTTTCGGGGCAATCGGAATGGCTTCCGCTTCCGGCGCAGACCACGGCGAGGCCGGGTTCAATCCGAGCGAGTTCATCATCCACCACATTCAGGACGCGCACGAAATCCACATCATCGGAGACGTGCACATTCCGCTCCCGGTCATTGCCTATGCACCGGAATCCGGGCAGTTTGACATTTTCTTGAGCAGTGCCCTGCACCACGGTGCCCACCACGGATCCTCCGGGCTCTGGTACACCATGGACCACGGCACGCTGGCCGCCCATGACCAAGACCCCTCCGGTCACAATCACGGTGCCCACGACCACGGCGACCACCATGCCGAGGAGGATCACGCTGAGGAGGACCA
>WTID01000053.1:0-3086 GCA_011522855.1 Flavobacteriales bacterium | reverse complement strand
TGGGGCTCGTCCTCTTGCTCTTCGCTTCCGCAGGCCGGGGATACGCCAAGCGCAAAGGCCAGGCGCCGAAGGGATTGCAGAACGCCCTCGAGCCGATGGTGCTCTTCATCCGCGATGAGGTGGCCATCCCGAGCATTGGCAAGAAGAAGGCAGACCGCTACCTGCCCTTTCTGTTGACGGTGTTCTTTTTCATCTTCTTCAGCAACCTCTTGGGCCTCATCCCCTTCATCGGGGGCTTCAACATCACGGGCACGCTCGGCATCACGGCGGTGCTGGCCACGCTCGTCTTCGTCATCACGACGGTGTCGGGCAACAAGCACTACTGGAGCCACATCCTTTGGCCGGCCGGAGTGCCCCTTCCGATCAAGTTCATCCTCGTCCCGATCGAGATCGCCAGCATCTTCATCAAGCCGTTCGTTCTGATGGTCCGTCTGACGGCCAACATCACGGCGGGACACATCATCATCCTGGCCTTCACCTCGCTCATCTTCATTCTGGGAGAGCAGTTCGGAGGCGGTGTCGGCATCGGCACGGGCGTGTTCAGCACGCTCTTCATGATCTTCATGTACATGATCGAATTCCTGGTGGCGTTCCTCCAGGCCTACGTTTTCACGCTCCTCGCCGCCCTCTACTTCGGGGAGGCCACGCATGAAGCACATCATTAAGACAACACAACCAACCCAAATCCATACACCATGGAACTCGCAATGATCCTTCTGGAATCCATGAATCAAGGTCTCGCCGGACTCGGCGCAGGCGTGGCTGCCATCGGCGCCGGCATCGGTGTGGGCCGCATTGGCGGATCCGCCCTCGAAGCCATGGCCCGTCAGCCTGAAATGAGTGGTGACCTCCGGGCCAACATGATCGTCGCAGCTGCTCTCGTTGAGGGTGTCGCTCTGTTCGCGGTCATCGTCTGTCTGCTGGTCGTCTTCGCCTAATCCCCAGCGCACTCCGACATGGATGCGTTGTTGAACCCCGCTTTCGGGTCTGTCGTCTGGGCGACGGTCTCCTTCTTGGTGGTCCTCCTCTTGCTCCGCAAGATGGCTTGGGGCCCCATCCTCCAAGGTCTGAAGGACCGTGAGGAGGAAATCGAGGGAGCACTGAATGCCGCCAAGGAGGCGCGCGCCGAAATCCAGAACCTGCAGTCCGACAATGAGCGGTTGCTGCAGGAGGCCCGCGCCGAGCGCGATGGCATGCTCCGCGATGCGCGGGACATGGCCGACAAGCTGGTGGCCGACGCCAAGCAGACCGCCAAGGACGAGGGCGAGCGCATGATCGATCAGGCCAAGCAGGCCATCGATGGTGAGCGCGCCGCGGCCGTGGCTGAGTTGAAGGCGGAAGTCGCGAAGCTGAGCCTCGAGATTGCTGAGAAGCTGGTTCGCCAGGAGCTCAAGGACGATGGCGCTCAACAGGAGCTCATCGGCCGTATGATCTCGGATTCCAAATTGAACTGAACGCATGTCTGCTACCACAGTCGCCCGCCGTTACGGAAAGTCCCTGCTCAGCTTGAGCAAGGATCAGAACGCGGTGGACGTCGTTGAGCAGGACATGCGGGCATTGATCCAGGCCGCGAAGGAGAACCGGGAACTCTCGGTCATCCTCGCCAGCCCGGTCGTCCGTCCGGAAAAGAAGGAAGCCATCGTGCGGTCCGTGTTTTCCGGAGCCAATGAGCTGACTGTGTCTTTCCTGGCCCTCTTGGCCAAGAAGGGGCGCGCCGGACTCATCGCGGACATGGCCGAAGCTTTCGTTTCTCTCGTGCGCGAGGAGCGGGGTGTCGTGTTGGCGGAAGTCGTGACGGCCGTGCCGCTTGACGAGGCCCGCCGCGCGGAAATCAATGCACTGATTGGCAAGGTCCACGAGGGAGGCGTGGAATTGTCGGAAACAGTCGACCCCCACCTGATTGGCGGCTTCAAGCTGCGGGTCGGTGACCGGATGATCGACGCCTCGGTGTTCCAGTCCTTGAGGACGATGCACCGCAACCTCACCAACAACCCCTACGAACCGGCTTACTGAGCGTATCCCACACCTCATGTCCCAGATCAAACCCGCCGAAGTATCCGCCATCCTGCGTGAGCAGCTGGCCGGCAATCAATCCGAAGCCGACCTCCAGGAGGTTGGCACCGTCCTCCAGGTGGGGGACGGCATCGCCCGCATCTATGGCTTGTCCAACGTGCAGGCTGGTGAGCTCATCGAATTCGAGAACGGTGTCCGTGGCATCGCGTTGAACCTCGAGGAGGACAATGTGGGTGCGGTGCTGCTCGAGCCATCCGGCGAGCTCAAGGAGGGGTCCTCCGTCAAGCGCCTGAACCGCATCGCTTCCGTGAAGGTGGGCAGGGGTATGCTCGGCCGCGTGGTCAATACGCTCGGCGAGCCGATCGACGGCAAGGGACACATCGAAGGCGACCTGTACGACATGCCGATGGAGCGCAAGGCGCCCGGTGTGATCTACCGCCAGCCGGTGAACGAGCCGCTGCAGACCGGCATCAAGGCCATCGACTCCATGATTCCGATTGGCCGCGGCCAGCGGGAGCTCATCATCGGTGACCGCCAGACCGGAAAGACGACGGTGGCCATCGACACCATCATCAACCAGAAGGAATTCTACGACCGCGGCGAGCCCGTGTACTGCATTTACGTCGCCATCGGCCAGAAGGGCTCGACGGTGGCCGGCATCGTGCAGACGCTGGAGGAAGCCGGCGCCATGGCCTACACGGTCGTGGTGGCGGCAACGGCATCCGACCCGGCTCCGCTTCAGTTCTACGCCCCGTTCACGGGAGCCGCCATCGGCGAGTTCTTCCGCGACACCGGCAACCCGGCCCTCGCCGTGTACGACGACCTGTCCAAGCAGGCTGTGGCGTACCGTGAGGTGTCCCTGCTGCTCCGCCGCCCGCCGGGCCGTGAGGCCTACCCGGGAGACGTCTTCTACCTGCACAGCCGTTTGCTGGAGCGCGCCGCCAAGGTGATCTCCGACGACAGCATCGCCAAGGACATGAACGACCTGCCCGAAAGCCTTCGCCCGATGGTGAAGGGGGGTGGCTCCATGACGGCCCTGCCCATCATCGAGACGCAGGCCGGTGACGTGTCCG
>WTID01000153.1 GCA_011522855.1 Flavobacteriales bacterium | reverse complement strand
CCGCCGAGTTCCGTCATCGCCCAGTCGATCGTGGCGATGTCCGCAATGCCCTCCTCATGGATGCGGATGGCCTCGCCATAGAAGGGCCGCGCCACGCGGTTCACAATGAATCCCGGCGTGTCCTTCGCGATGGCCGGCTGCTTGCCCCAGTTCCGCATCAGGACCGCCACCTCCTCGGCCAGACCCTCCCGGGTCTGCAAGGCTGGGACCACCTCCACAAGGGGCAGGAGGGGAGCCGGGTTGAAAAAGTGCAGGCCCAGGAAGCGAGAGGGGTGGGACAATCCGGCCGCCAACCGGGTGACGGAGAGGCTCGAGGTGTTCGTGGCGAGGATGGCGGTCTCCGCGACAATGGACTCCAGCGCGGCAAAGACGGTCTGCTTGACGTCTTCCTTCTCCACGATGGCCTCAATGACCAGACCGCAGGGGGCACACGCCGTCAACTCGGACGACGTCCGGATTCGGGACAGGATCTCATCGGATTCACCGGGGGCCAGCCGCCCTTTCTCGACGAGCCGCTTGAGGATCCGGTCCAGATTGGCCAAGGCCCGTGCCATGGCGGCCTCATCCCGGTCCACAAGAAGGACATCATGGCCAGCCGAAGCAGCAATCTGGGCAATGCCCTGACCCATCGTTCCGGCGCCGATGACGCCCACAGTCATGCTCTGTTCCATCAGTCACAAAGGAAAGGGCCACGGCAATGAAGCGCTGAAGCTGAGCAGCGGGCAATCCACCGCGCCTTGTGTTGATTGTGGCCAAGCCCAATGAATCCGATGCCCAAACGCTGTCTGTCCTGCAAGAATCCCTTGACCCCGACTTCCGGCCCGTATGCCGGCGATTTCTGCTCCGAATACTGCTTTGCGACCCATCCGGGCACCATTTCCAGAGGGGCGCAGCCGGGATGGACCGCCGACCGACAGCGGGACAGTCGAAATGAAATTGACCGCATCCTTCGCCGGAACCACGGCATCCTCACCGCCTTTCACGGATGGGATGAGACCCGCCCATCCTGTTCGGACATCGGAGGATTGCAATGGCTCAGAAGCCGGGGATACGACTTCGATGTGCACACCCGCCTGGTTCCCCATCCGGATGGAGGAACGGAAGTCTGGTGCTACGATCTGGGGGTTCGAATCCTGCCGGGTGGGGGTGCCCAACCCTTGTGATTCATCGCCGGCGCTTCTTGCCCTTGGTCCGCGACGAAGAGGGCTTCCGCTTCTTCTCGTGAAAAGCGCCCTTGAAGTTCGGATCCGCCTTCCGCTTTTCCCGATCCACTGCCCGGGCCATGGCCTGCGCCTCCCACTTGGGGGTCGGCTCCACTTCAATGTCCTCCGGCAGGGGCGCAATGGACAGCGTGGTCCCCAGCAACCCTTCTATGCGCTGCAGGGCGGCCCGCTCACTGGGGTCAATCATGGTGATGGCCCGGCCTTCCCGCTTGGCTCGCCCCGTCCGTCCAATGCGGTGGATGTAGTCGTGGGGGTCACGGGGCACGGTCACATTGATCACGAGGTCCAATTGGGGCACGTCGATGCCTCGGCTCGCCACATCGGTCGCGACGAGGAACCGCAATTCGCCTTCCTTGAATTGGTCCATCGCGTGGATCCTCGAGTTCTGTCCCTTGTTGGCATGCAACGTCCGAACCGAAGGGGAAACCGCCTGCGCGATGCGCTGTCCAATGCGCTCCGCCTGATCCTTCTCCCGCACGAACAGCAGGGCCTGCGTCTCCTCGGGCAGGGCAGACAAAAGGCTGGACAGCAGATTCAGCTTGGTGCCGAAGTTGTCCGCCCGATAGCCCGACTGGATGACCGTTTCCACCGGGGTACTCTGGGGAGAGGCCTCGACCCGCGTGGGCCAGAGCAGGAACTCTCCCGCCATGGCTTCCGTCTTGGGTGGGTAAGTGGCAGAGAAGAGGAGGTTCTGTCGTTTGGTGGGCAAAATCTCCAGCAGTTTTCGGAGTTGCGGCATGAAGCCGAGGTCCATCATCCGATCCGCCTCATCCAGGACCAGATGGGCAATCGATCCGGTCTGAAAAGCTTGGCGGAGATACAGCTCCATGAATCGCCCCGGCGTGGCCACGACCACGTCACACCCTTCCTCAAGCCGGGCCTGCTGGGCGCGGTGTCCCACACCGCCGTACACCACCTCGACCCTCAAATCCGTTCGTGCGGCAAGCCGCTTCGCCACCTCTGCGATCTGCAGGGCCAATTCCTTGGCTGGAGTGAGGATGACACAGCGCGGTCCCTGGCCCTGAGCATGGGACAGCATGGCCATGAGGGGGAGGAGGAAGGCCAAGGTCTTGCCCGTCCCCGTCTGGGCGATGCCGATCACATCCTGACCGGCCCGGATTCGGGGAATGGCCTTGCATTGGATTTCCGTGGGTTCGGAGATCCCCATGTCCTCAAGCGCATCGAGGTATTGGCGGGTCACCTTGAGGTCGGAAAACGTCATTCAGGGCCTTGTTGGGTAAATCAAGCAGGACAAAGTAACCCCATGACGCTCGGTCTGCTTTCCTTTGGGCTGTGAATCAAACCCTGCTCGACCGCTTTCTCCAACGGTCTGAAGTTGACATGGTGCTGGAACAGCTCCACAGCTTTGGGATTGATTTGCCACGTCACCCCGCAGACATGCAGGACGAATGGAGCCTGCCCTTCATGCGGTGGGTGGTGGCGGAGACGACCTCCGGAATGGAAGCGGCCATCGGGGGCGAAGACCCGCCCGGTGTCATTCTGAGCACCCACCGCGACATCGTCTGCGACCCGGCCCTGTACAACCTGGCCCGCGTCGAAGCAGGATTGGACACGACCCACATCGTGCTCGGAACGAATCTGGCCGAAATCCCTTGGGTCAAGGAGGTCATGCAGCTGAACAAGGCCCTCTTCATCGATCGAAGTGCCACCGGACGGGCGGCGCTGGAACAACAGATCAGCCTCAGCAACCGGATTGCCGAAGTCGTGGCCGACGGAGGAAAAGTGTGGATTGCCCAGTCTCCAGGCCGGACCAAGAACGGGGTCGACAAGACCCACCCGGCCATTCTTCGCATGCTGGCATTGGCCCATGGAGGCGAAAAGGAGGGAGCCGATGTCCTCAGCGGCATGGTGAGGGCCGTGGCCATCCGATATGACGTCAACCCTTGCGACGCGCGGGTAGTGGCCGAACGCATCCGGGGCGAGAAGTTGCCGGAGGACGACGTGGTTTCGATGCTCGAAGGACTCCGGGGGTGGAAAGGCAAGGTGCGCCTCGCCGAGTCCACACCGTTCCATTTTCCCGGCATGGTGGGAAAGGAAGGGTGGTCGGAAGCGGCAGGAACCGTCAACCGAGCCATGTCGAACTTGCCCGTGCGCGGGGCGTGGGCGGATGCCGCCGAGGAGGAGCTCCGGACGGGCAACGGGCTTGAGGACTCTGCCCTTTCTGAACGGGTTCAACACATCGGAACGAAAGTGTCCGGCATGTTGCCCGGGACGGACCCTGCCGACATCAAGGAGTGCGCCCTGGAATTCTATCGGGAAGAAGTCTGAGACGAAGCCTTGCGGGACCGAATCAATGGCCTCCAGCCCTGCGGGACCAATCGGCCAGGACCATGCCCGCCGCCATCGCGGCGTTGAGGGACTCGCTGCCGCCGGATCCTGGAATGTGCAGACGGCCGGAACAAGCCGTTCTGGCCGCTTCCGACAAACCATGGCTTTCGCTCCCGAGGATGGCACACCATTTGTTTGACTGCGTCGGCATGCCTTCGACGTCCCAAATTCCGGTTCCTTCCATGTCGAGGCCATGGGTGTCCACCCCGGCAGACTGCAACGTTCCGACGAGCTCGGGAATCTCCCGGGTCCAGACGGACACCCGGAACAAGGCGCCCATGGAGGCCTGGATGACCTTGGGGTTGAAGGGGTCCACGGTGTGGGGGCAGACCCAGATTCCGCGGAGCCCAAACCAGTCGGCCGTGCGGATGAGCGTACCGAGGTTGCCGGGATCGGAGAGCCTCTCCACGGCCAAACCGAAGGGAGCCCCCTGGTCATCCTCAGCCCATTCCGCCGCGGAAGGCACTTCGGACTCGGGCATGCCCACCACCGCCAGCACACCTGGCGCCGTTTTGAAGGCGCTCATTCGCGCCATGTCCTTGGAGGAGACGGGGTCGGCATTCCAAGACACCGGAGTCTCCGAACCTTCCGTGGCATACACCCCATGGAGGGTCCACCCACTCGACAGCGCTTCGGCCACGCATTTCTGGCCTTCGACCACGAACTTTCGCTCCGTGTGGCGCGAACTCCTGTCCCGTAGGCTTCGAATGAAGGCAATGTCGTTTCGTGTCGGCATGACGTGGTGGGGAACCGCAAGATGGCTCACGGCCACCGCATTGTGCTGCTCCAGATTGTTGGACATCGGCCCACAGGCGCAAGAGGTGCCCTTGGTCTGGAGCGTGGAGTGGACGGTGATCCAACCCGAAGACAGCGCCTCCCGAATGGAAGCAAAGGCGTGGGAGGCCATACTGAACTCAGCCCTTGTCCTCCAGCCACCGCAGAGAATCCTGGGCGTCCCCTTCCAGCACATCAGCAGCCGGATCACAGGCCGCTGGAAAAAAGCCCATGACGCCGGAATGTCCGCTCCTCGCGGAGCGGCGTCCGCATGGGACCGGGCGGCCATGGAACAGTCCCGACTCCTTTTTGAATCCCGCATGCTGCGGGCCGGCTATCTCGACGGCCGCGCCGGGTTTGACACCGTTTTCCATGAAAACAAGGTCCACCTCGCCATCACCCTCGACCCGGGTCGCCGCATTCGCTGCGGCCAGATCGCAGTGGATGGAGGAGGGGCGGGACTGTCCGGTTCCGACATTCAGCGCCTGGAGCAGGAATGGTCCAGATGGGAAGGGGAGTGGTTGGACCTCGACCAGCTCGACCGGGCCCGGGCCGAGGGTGCGCGGCAACTCCAGCAGGAAGGCTGGTATGGATTCCTCCGCGACCACATCGTGCTCGACATCGACACGGGGAGATGCCGCCAGACCGGGCGGGCGGCGATGACCCTTCGCATTCTCCCGCGCAACCTCAGCGGCCAATTGGCGCCCCATCGGAGGGGCATCATCCGCAAGGTCACGGTGGACTGGAAAGCCACCGAATTGAACGCCTACCGGGACACCCTTGTGAACGGCGTCCATTGGCACCTGCCTGTTGAGCGGGACCTTCGGCCTTTGACCCAACGCCTCGCCGTCTCCGCGGGAGACCGGTTCTCTCCCGAGGCCATCGCCGAGACCCGACAACTCCTGCGTTCAGCCTCACTGGTGGACCGGGTCGACCTCGAGGTCTCTCCCATGCCGGAAACCACCGAGGAACGGGATTGGCCTCTCGAGCTGAAGGCGTCCATCACGCCATCGCCCAGGCGGCTGCTCCGGCTCAATGGGGGATTGACTTCCCGGCAGCAGATCGGGGGAGAAGCCAAGCTCGCCTTGTCCGACCTGGATTTTCGGCGCCGGATGGAGCGGTTGTCCTTGGACCTTCAGGTGGGCCTAGAGACCATCCAGCTGTTCGCCAATGGTCTGGATGAGGGCAATTCGGGGGGCGAGGGCGGTGTGTCGCGCATCCTGGCGGCCAGCCTCCAATACGATGCGGACCGCATCCTGCCCTTCGCCGCAGACCGATTTCCCAGATCCAACCGGCCCCGAAGCCGATTGTCCTTGACCCTTCGGGACGAGAACCGGCCCAAATTCAGCAGAACGTTCCTCCAGCTGGCCCTGACCGAACAGTTCATCGAAAACCAAGCCACCGGATCCCGATTCGAGTTGCGCCCGATGGAGGTCACCCTCACAGCGAGCCGATTGGAATCGGGGTTTGCACAGGATCTGGAGGAACTCGGGTTGGGCATCCTGGCATCCACGTTTGCCTCACGGGCCCTCTTCGCCACCGGGGCCAGTTGGTGGTACCAGCCGCCAACGCGGTCAGGCCGCCCCCGGTTCAGCCTTCATCTGGAGGCCGAGGCCGCCGGCCACCTGTTTCACGCGCTCGACCCGAGGAATCCATCGGAAACGGACATTCCCATTCCCTCGCTGTTCGGCTCCAACAGCGCCGTCGAGGTGGCCCGGTACACCCGGTGGGTCTTGGACGCCCGCTGCGACTGGCCGGCCACCCCCCGGTTTGGTCTGCATGCCCGGTGCTTCCTGGGCGTGGCGGCCTCCACGATTCCAGGGTCGGCCGTCCCCTTTGAGAAGCAATTCTATGTCGGGGGCGCCAACAGCATGCGGGGGTGGCGTGCCCTCGGGCTCGGTCCGGGGCGAAGTGACGCCACATTGCAGGGTGTCCGGGGTGACATGCGGTTCGAAGCCAACCTTGAAGGGCGCCAATTCCTGAACGACTGGGTTCAAGTCGCCGCCTTCCTCGATGCCGGGAACATCTGGATGACCCGGCCGGAGGAGGAGCGGCCCGATGCCCATTTCAGGACGGACCGCTTCCTGTCCGATCTCGGCGTGTCCGCCGGGGCCGGTCTGAGATTGGACTTCGAGTACTTCCTGCTCCGTTGCGACGTGGCCCGACCCCTCCGGATGCCCGGCGGCCAGTCACCCACATTGGATGGTTGGCGGATTCACCCTGCCGTCTCCCTGCCATTCTGAAGGCGGTTACCTTTGCGCACCGAACATGTCAGAACAGAATCAGACCAGCGCCCAGCAGGACACCGAAGGCCAAGACGGAAACGGCCTCGGGTGGTTCCGGCGGATGAAGGAGGGCATCACGACCAAGACGGCCGAGAAGAAGGAGATCCCGGAAGGCAATTGGTACAAGTGCCCGTCGTGCAAGACGGTCGTCGCCAGCCAGGAGCACGAGCAGAACCTGTGGGTCTGTCCCCATTGCGATCACCATGAGCGCATTGGCTCCAACGAGTACTTCTCCATCCTGTTCGACGAGGGCAGGTTCCGCGAGCTTCAGGCCAAGATGACCTCGGCCAATCCCTTGCAATTCAAGGACACCAAGGACTACAAGGACCGACTGGACGCCTCGATGGCCAAGACCGGACTCAAGGATGCCATCCGCACGGGAGTGGGGGAGGTTGGCGGCCGCCAGATGGTCGTCAGCTGCATGGACTTCGGCTTCATTGGAGGCTCCATGGGCTCCGTGGTCGGAGAGAAGATTGCCCGCGCCGTGGACTACGCCATCAAGAATGGCCTGCCCTATGTCTGCATCACCAAGAGTGGGGGAGCCCGCATGATGGAGGCCGGGCTGTCCCTCATGCAGATGGCCAAAACCAGTGCGCGCCTGAGCCTCCTCGCCAAGGCCGGATTGCCCTACATCTGCATTCTGACCGACCCGACCACGGGCGGAGTAACCGCCTCTTATGCCATGTTGGGCGACCTGCACATCGCCGAGCCGAACGCCCTGATTGGATTTGCCGGCCCCCGCGTGGTTCGGGAGACCATCGGAAAGGACCTGCCCGCGGGCTTCCAGAAGTCGGAGTTCCTCCTCGAGCACGGCTTTGTCGATCGCATCGTCCACAGGAAGGACCTTCAGAAGGAGTTGTCCGCCCTCATCGGGATGCTCACGGATTGATTTTCACCCGGTTCGGGCTTGCGGGACGAACCGGCCCTCCCTACTTTTGCACCCCTGAAAATCAGGCCGCATCAAGAACATCCACGAGATTTCCACATGTACCTCACACCAGAGAAAAAGCAGGAGTTCTTCGCCAAGTATGGCAAGAACGCCCAGGACACCGGCAACGCCGAGGGTCAAATCGCCATGTTTTCCTTCCGAATCGCCCACCTCACGGAGCACCTGAAGAAGAACCGCAAGGACGCCAACACCCAGCGCGCCCTGATCACCATGGTCGGCAAGCGCCGCCGTCTCCTTGACTACTTGAAGGCCAAGGACATCACGCGTTACCGCGCCATCGTGAAGGATCTCGGCCTGCGCCGCTGATCCGGAACGCCGCAGAAGACAACGAATTCGTCACGGCATGGGCACCCGGTCGTGAACGAGGACGCAAACCCACCGCTGGGAAACGCCCGGCGGGATTTACGAGTGCCCGATTTGCAATTCCGAATAGGAAATGAACGTAGTAACCAAGACCATCGACCTCGGTGATGGTCGGCCCGTGACGATTGAGACGGGCAAACTCGCCAAGCAAGCCCACGGAAGTGTGGTCGTGCGCCAAGGCGACACCATGCTGCTCGCCGCAGCCGTCAGCAACCATGACGCATCCGAAGGAGTGGACTTCCTTCCCCTCACGGTGGATTACCGTGAAAAATATGCTTCCACGGGACGGTTCCCGGGGGGCTTCTTCAAGCGCGAAGCGCGCCCCAGCGACACGGAAGTGCTCGTCATGCGCCTCGTCGACCGCGCCCTGCGCCCCACCTTCCCGGAAGATTACCACGCCGAGACGCAGGTGATGATCCAGCTCATGTCCGCCGACAAGGTGAACATGCCGGACAGCCTCGCCGGTCTCGCGGCTTCCGCGGCTCTCGCCGTGAGCGACATCCCGTTTGACGGCCCCATCTCCGAAGTCCGGGTTGCCCGTGTTGGAGGAGAATTCGTCATCAACCCGACCTACGAGCAACTCGAGGAAGCCGACATCGACATGATGATCGCCGGTTCCATGGACAGCATCGTCATGGTGGAAGGGGAGATGCACGAGGTGTCCGAGGAGGAAATGGTCAGCGCCATCGAAGCGGCCCACGCCGCCATCAAGGTGCAATGCCAGGTCCAACTCGACATGGCCGCCGAAGTTCCCGGCTCCTCACCCAAGCGGGAGTACGAGCACGAGAAGCACGACGACAGCCTGAAGCAGGCCATCCACGACGCCTGCTACCAGGCGTACTACGATGCCGCCAAGAACGCCGGATCCAAGAAGGAACGCGGCACCACCTTCAAGTCCATCAAGGAGGACTTCCTCTCCGGCATGTCCGATGAGGACAAGGCCGCGAAGCAGTACATGCTGCGCGACTACTTCAAGGCGACCCAGAAGAAGGCCATCCGCGACCTGCTCCTCAACG
>WTID01000027.1 GCA_011522855.1 Flavobacteriales bacterium | reverse complement strand
ACGCACGACCGCTACTTCCTGGACAATGTGGCCGGCTGGATCCTCGAGCTCGACCGGGGAGAGGGCATTCCGTGGAAAGGCAACTACGCGGAGTGGCTCGACCAGAAGACCAAGCGCCTCGCCCAGGAGGAGAAGCACGAGTCCAAGCGCCGCAAGGAGTTGGAGCGAGAGTTGGACTGGGTGCGCCAGAACCCCAAAGGCCGTCGCGCCAAGAACAAGGCCCGTCTGAACAACTACGAGGCGATGCTGGCTGAAGGCACCAAGGAGAAGGAGGCGCGCCTTGAGATTCCGATCCCCAACGGTCCGCGCCTCGGCAACAAGGTCATCGAGGTCGAGGGCCTGCAAAAGGCCTTCGGCGACAAGTTGCTCATCGAAAACCTCAGCTTCTCGCTCCCGCCCGCCGGCATCGTGGGCATCATCGGTCCGAACGGGGCGGGCAAGACGACCCTGTTCCGCATGATGATGGGAGAGGAGCAGCCCGATGGGGGCATGGTGACCTTCGGGGAAACCGTCGAGGTCGGCTATGTCGACCAGCGACACAAGGAAATCGATCCGGAGAAGTCGGTCTGGGAAGTGGTGTCGGGAGGCAACGAACAGCTTGAGATCGGAGGCAGCCTGGTCAACTCGCGGGCCTATGTCTCCAAGTTCAACTTCGCCGGGTCCGATCAGCAGAAGAAATGTGGCATCCTCTCCGGTGGTGAGCGCAACCGCCTCCATCTGGCCATGACCCTCAAGACGGAGGCCAACGTCCTTCTGCTGGACGAGCCGACGAACGACATCGACGTCGGCACCTTGCGGGCCCTCGAGGAGGGCATCATGAGCTTCGCCGGCTGCGCCGTGGTCATCTCACACGACCGCTGGTTCCTCGACCGGATCTGCACGCACATCCTCGCCTTTGAGGGCGACAGCCAAGTCGTGTGGTTCGAGGGGACCTACTCTGAGTATGAGGCCAACCGCAAGGAGCGCCTCGGCGACAGCGGTCCGAAGCGGATCAAGTACCGCAAGCTGGTCCGCTGATGGCGGGCAGTGGCCATGTTGGCCGCTTTGCGCCGTCTCCCACGGGACGGCTGCACATTGGCAGCCTCTTGGCGGCGGTGGCTTCCTTTTGTGATGCGCGGCACCACGGCGGAGAGTGGCTCGTCCGCATGGAGGACCTGGACCCGCCACGGGAGGTGGCCGGCGCGGCCGATGACATCCTGCGGACGCTGGAAGGCTTCGGGTTCGAATGGGACCGCGACGTCTGGTTTCAATCCAGGCGAAACGACGCGTATCACGCCGCACTCGCTGACCTCCAGTCCGGAGGGTTCTGTTACCCCTGTGGATGTTCGCGCAAGGACTGGTCCGAGCACACGGTCTACCCCGGAACCTGCCGGAAGGGACTGGCCGCGGGTGCAGAAGGCCGAATGCAGAGGTTCAGGCTGGAAGAAGGGACCATGGGGTGGCACGATGAGTTCCTCGGCGAGCAGTCATTTCAGGCAGAAACGCTGGGGGATTTCCCCTTGTTGAGGGCCGACGGGTACTGGGCGTATCAATTGGCGGTGGTCGTGGACGATCGCAGCCAAGGGGTCACCCACGTCATTCGCGGCGCGGACCTCTTGGACAGCACGCCCCGTCAGATGCGCGTCTGGGAGGCGTTGTCCGAGGTGGCTGACTCCATTCCGTGCGCACGGTACGGCCACCTGCCGATTCTGACCAATGCCGCTGGGCAGAAGCTCAGCAAGCAGACGCTGGCCCGCCCGGTGGAAGTCGCCCAGGCCTGCGCCCTGGTGGATGCGGTGTGGGGGTGGCTGGGCCAGGACCGGTCCGAAGCGTGGATGGCCGCCATGGCATCGGGGAATCCGCGGGAGATGTTGACGGAAGGATGCCGGATCTGGAATCGGAACCGGGTTCCGGCCGGATCGATTCAATTGCAGGGCTGGGGGCAGGATGAACGGCCCGCCTGAAGTGGAAATCCTGCGGCGTCGACGAGGACATCCCAATCGTCTTGACCGCCTTTCAGCAGCCATTGGATGACGCGGTCGACCACCGCCGGGTTGGACATCGCACTGGTGCACACGCGGTGGCTTCCCCCACATTGAACCCAAGTCGACGCCGGCACCGCGACACGGCGCAAGGAGTCGGCCCAAGCCGGCCCGCCAATGAGCGCCCAGGCGCCCGGGCTGTCCTCCGGACAGAAATGGTGAAGGTCTGCGCCGACCGGAACGAGTGCGTCGCACTGCCCGTGAACGGCGAGCAGGGGCGGGGCAGTGGAATGGGGAGAAGTGGAGGCGTCGAGAGCACCTGAAAAACTCAGGACCCCGGCCCAACGGTCGGGGGCGTGGACATATCCCGACCACAAGGCGGTTTCCGCACCGGCACTGCTTCCAGCGGCGACCCACGAAACTGGCCAATCGCTGCGATTGTCGTGCCCTTCCAGCCAGGTCAGGGCCTCTTCGAGGTCCTCGCCGGCAAGGGCCACTGCGCGGCGCTTGTCTGCAACGGGGACGTCGCAACCGAATCCGCGTCCCGTCATGGTCAGGCGGTAGGAAATGCTCGCGCTGGGGATTCCAGCTGCGGCCAAGGCATCAAGAAACTGGGTCACGGGTGCGGAGTCGCGCGTCCCCATCTGAAATCCGCCACCGTGAACGAACACGACGCCGGGCGATGAGGCTGCAGCATCCGGGATGCGCAAATCGAGGTGGAGCGGTCCAGATTCGCGTTGCGCGTAGGGGTGGGTTTCGCGCTGAAATTTCGTTTGGGCGACCGATTCCCCGGCCCAGGAAAGCGCCAGGGACAAACAGGAAAGGAAAAAGGAGGAGCGAAGGGTCAAGCCTTCACGTTGCGGGGATGGAACTTCTCCATCTGCTCGCGCAGGTAACGCTGGTCGAGGTGCGTGTAGATCTCGGTGGTCGACACAGAGCTGTGTCCGAGCATCTCCTGAACCACGCGGATGTCGGCTCCACTCTCCATGAGGTGGGTGGCGAAGGAGTGGCGGAAGGTGTGGGGGCTCACCTGCTTACGGATTCCGGCCTCATGGGTCGTGCGTCGCAACATGGTGAACACCATTTGGCGGGTCAGTTCCCGTCCGCGACGACCGAGGAACAAGGTGTCCTCGTAGCCCGGCTCGATGTCTAGGAAATTCCGGTACTCTTCAATGTAGCGGGCGATCGTGTCCAGGGCCAGTTCCCCAATGGGGATCACGCGCTCCTTCTTGCCCTTGCCGAGGACCTTGACCATGCCCTCCACTTCATCGATACAGCTCTTGCGCAGGCCCACGACCTCCGAGACCCGGAGGCCACAGCTGTACATCGTCTCCAGGATGGCCCGGTTCCGAATGCCCTCCTTACGGGAGAGGTCAATGGCCTCGATGATGGCTTGAATCTCTTCGACGCTCAGAACGTCGGGCAACTTCCGCTCTGGACGGGGGGAGTCCACGAGTTCGAGCGGGTCGCGCTCCAGGATGCCTTCCAGCAAGAGGTATTTGCAGAAGTTCCGGACGCCGCTGAGGATGCGGCTCTGGCTGTTGCGGCTAAGCCCTTCCTCGAACAACTGGGCGATGAATCCGTCCACGTGTTCCGGTGCGAATTCACCCGGCGTGAAAGCCGGGGAAGACAGGTTCTGGGCAAAGAAGGAGAGACGCTGAACGTCGCGGAGGTACGCCTCCACTGAGTTTGAGCTCAGACCGCGTTCCAATTCCAACCAACTCCGGAACCCTCTCATCGAGGAGGTCCAACCGGCTCCGCCGGCGCTGTTGGGATTGGATTGTTCGCGGCTCATTGCAAATCGTTCGTTCAAGTCAGGGCGTCCACTGCTGTCCTGTCGTGGTCAATGCCTCCTGGACACTGATCCGACGGCCATTCCTTCTCGCGATGACGAAGGGCCCGAAGAACTGGTGATTCTCACGAATCTGGTTCCGCATGGCCCGTGCTTCGGCATACTCCTCGTGGTTTCCGGTGCTGTATTTCCACCAGTCTCCACTCTCCTCCTCAGTGGTCGGAAGGCGAAAATTCAACTTCTCTTCGAAATAATCGGTAACCACCGCCTTTTTCGTGGCGGCAACCTGCACTTCGAAGGAAATCACCGGCATTTCAGGGGCCTCGTCAGGCATGTGTGCTCCGGATTCGCGCACCAAACCAAGAGTAAGAACGTCAATTGTCATCGATTTGCCGTCGTGAACGGCGGATAATGAGCCCGATAAGTTTTGGACCTTGGATAATGCGCACTGACCCAATTGATAAACGACTGACCCTGCGTCAATTCCGTCAAACCACACTACACTGAACCCCTCGAATTGGGTTTGAACGGTTCCTGAACCGGCATCGAGTACGGTCAGGTCGCAGCCCGCGGGAAGGGATTCCTCGAGTTTCATGAAGCCTCCATCGTGGCCCTCCACCTCGACGCGCACGATGAGATCTCCACCTGCTTCGGTCCAGGTTCGATGGGCCGTTAGAGCAGAACGCATTGAAGCATCGGGGGACGCTCGTTGTGGAGGCGAACCCATGTCGCCTCCCGCACCCCTCGGATTGGCCACCTCGAACAGGAAAGGTGGGGGCGTGACGGAAGCACGGTCCTGGTTGCGGATGAAGCTGAACTCGGACGTCATTTCCCGGGTGCCCGCTGCAGCGTCCGGGGCCACCTTGAGGTCAAACTGAAGGTCGAAGCGGTCAGCTTCCGGCAACTTCAACCAACTCACGACGGCTCGACCTTCTTCCTCATCGAGGGCAAAACTGCCACCATGCAAGTTTTTTGGGGACAGTGTGCAATCCTCGGGGATGCCGAGGAGAATGCGCCCGAAGTAGTCGAGGCCACCCTTTTGGATGCTGATCGTCAACGGCGTGGCCGCACCCGACGCCGGAGCGCTGTCCAAACCGAACTCGATCACCACTCCGCCGGGAATGATGAGGCTCAGGACCGTCATGGCCAGGCCGGCCGTCAGGATGGAGAGGTGGATGCGCCCCATGCTGCAATGTGCTTCAGGGGACAGGGCGTGTCCGCGTGGGTCGCGCGGCTCTGTCGACAAGATGCTGTGGACGGGGACAAAAAAATCCCGCGGTGACGTTTCACCGCGGGACTACTTAACCAAATTATCACTTGATGCTCAGTCAGCCGAAGCTGACCTTCTCACTTAAAACCAGAACAAATGTACCGGGGCAGGGGGCGGGGAGTGTGATTCAGGAGCCCAATGTTATCCAACCGGCAGTGTTGATGGCTTGAAGTTGAGTCCCCGAGCATGGCCCGTTTCCGAAGGGTTGGATGGGAAAATTTCCCGGTCTATTTTTGCCGACCCAATTGATTCGCCATGAAAGAAGGCATCCATCCCGACAACTACCGTACGGTCATCTTCAAGGATTTGACGGCAGATTGGCGTTTCCTCGGCAAGAGCTGCGCCGAGAGCAAAGAGTCCGAGCAATGGGAGGACGGCAACGAGTACCCTGTCATCAAGGTGGAGGTGAGCTCGGCCAGCCATCCCTTCTACACCGGCAAGAATACGCTGGTCGACACGGCGGGTCGAATCGACAAGTTCCGCACGCGGTACGCCAAGCACAAGAAGTGAACGGCTTTTGCCTCGAAGAAAAACCCGGCCTTTCCGCCGGGTTTTTTCTTGTCTCGGGTTTCGAGGAAGCGATTCAGGAGTTCCTGAGTGGCAGCACTTCCCGGATGGTCAAACCGTACAGGCTCATGCCCTTGGTGACCTTGGCCGTGTCGCTGACCAGTTGCAGGTTCCGCAGTCCGAGGTCCCGCAGGATTTGGGCGCCCAAGCCATAGGTGCGGCCCTGTCTGCGCTTGAGTTCCGCCTCCCCGATGTCGTGGGTGGAGGGGTCGATGGCCTTGGGGCCTTCCGGCAAGGCGTGGATGGCGCTCCACGGGTGGTCTCCGTTTTCGAGATAGACAAAGGCACAGCGTTCCATGCCGCCGAGCTTGCGCAGGGCGAGATGCAGTGCCTCCCCCCGACCGAAGGCCGGAGCATGGAGCAGATCGAAGCGCGGTTGTCCGGCGTGGACCCGGACGGGAATGGCCTCGTCTTCGGTCCAGCTTCCCCGGGTGAGGGCGAAGTGCTCCCCGTCTCCGGAGGTCTGGCGGTACGTCGTCATCGTGAACCGTCCATAGGCGGTGTCGATTTCCCGGGTCCCCGTTCGCTCGATCAGGGTGTCATGGGCCAGCCGGTAGGCGATGAGGTCTTCGATGGAGATGATGCGCAAGCCGAAGCGGTCGGCCATCTCCAGCAGCTCGGGCAGGCGGGCCATCGTACCGTCGGGATTCATGATCTCCACGATGACACCAGCGGGTTCAAGCCCGGCGAGGCGCGCCAGGTCGATGGCGGCTTCGGTGTGTCCAGCCCGTCTGAGCACTCCACCGCGGCGCGCCCTCAGGGGGAAGATGTGGCCCGGTCGGCCCAGTTCCTCTGGGCGCGTGGCCGGGTTGATCAGAGCCTGGATGGTCTTGGCTCGGTCCATGGCGCTGATTCCGGTCGTACAGCCATGGCCGACCAGATCGACGCTCACGGTGAACGGCGTCTCGAACGCCGCGTTGTTGCGGTTCACCATCAGCTCCAGATCGAGCTCGTCGCACCGGTCCTCAATGAGGGGGGCGCAAATCAGCCCGCGGCCTTCGACCGCCATGAAGTTGATCATTTCCGGTGTGGCGGACCGCGCAGCGGCCACGAAGTCGCCCTCGTTTTCCCGGTCTTCATCGTCCACGACGATGACCACCTTGCCTTGGCGGATGTCTTCAATGGCATCCTCGATGGTGTCGAGGGGTCTGGATGGCTCCGGCATGGTGCAAAGGTAGACGGCGGAATGGCGCGCAAGGCGCAAATTTGCACCATGGTATTGCCGGTCGTCGCCTATGGTGATCCCGTTCTCCGGAAGGAGGCCGAGGATGTGGAACAGAACATGGAAGGGCTCCGCGAGCTCATTGACAACATGTGGGAGACCATGTACAAGGCTGAGGGCGTGGGCCTCGCTGCTCCGCAGATCGGCCAGTCGCTCCGCCTCTTCGTCGTGGATGGTTCTCCATTCGGGGAAGGGGACGGCGGTGACGCCGGTTGCAAGGACTTCAAGCGGGTGATGATCAATCCCGTTCTGTTCGACGAGTCAGAGGAGTGCGACGTGATGGAGGAGGGGTGTTTGTCCATCCCGGGCATCCGAGAGCCGGTGGAGCGGCCGGTGGGCGTCAAAGTGGAGTACTACGACCAGGACTGGGTGCTCCGCGAGGAGGCCTTGAGCGGCATTGCAGCCCGCATCGTCCAACATGAGAACGACCACCTGGATGGCGTCATGATTCCGGACTACGTGCCCGTCCTGAAGAAGGCCCTGCTGCAGGGCAAGCTGAAGGAAATCGGAGCCGGCAAGGTGCCGTCCGACTATCCCATGCGGTTTCCCGGCAAACGGAATCGGCGATGAGCTGGCGGCCCTGGGTCCTCTGCCTCGCGCCAGCATTGCTCTTTGTCTCCTGTGCAGAAGGAGGGGGAGACACGGACTTGCTCGACCGGATTCGGGAAACGGAACAACGTGTGCTGCCCGGGCTGGAAGAGTGGGGGGGACAGCGTGTGCCGAATGAGGCCATGGAGAACGACATTTCCCGTCTTCTTCGCGATTATGCCTCGTATGCCAATGCCCACCACGGAGATTCCACGGCCAATCGGATGCTGGTCAAGCGTGCCGAGTTGCTTCTGGGGCGGGGTGATGCCCGCGCGGCCGAAGCCCAATGGCTGGACATCGTGGAGGGAGGGGCCGATGCGGAATTGATGTCCGAGGCGCTGTTCCGAATCGGGTTCATTCGTGAGACGGTGCTCGCGGACACCACGGGAGCGATGAAGGCCTATGCGGAGGTGATGCGCCTGCATCCCGGTACGGCCTGGTCGGACATGGCGACAGATGCCAGCAAGTGGTTGACCTTCAGTGAGGAGCAGTTCATTCGCGCCCTAGAGCAGAGGCAAGAGGATTCCCGGCCTTGAAGACCCGGGCACAACCCTTGAAAAACAAGGTGTGAAAGCCCGGGTGGGCGAGGGGTGACGTGTACCTTCGCGCCCTGCAAACCCAACGACACAGCACCATGTCCCGATTCCGTTCCGGCGTTCTTCACGGAGAAGAGGTCTCCGCCCTGTTCGACGATGCCCAGGCCCGGGGGTACGCCCTCCCGGCTGTCAACATCATTGGCACCAATTCCCTCAATGCCACGCTGGAGACGGCAGCCGCCGTGGGGTCTCCCGTCATCGTGCAACTGTCCAACGGAGGGGCCGCCTTCTATGCCGGCAAATCCCTGAAGTTGGACAATCAGCAGGCCCAGGTGCTCGGCAGTGTATCCGCCGCCCACCACGTGCACGAATTGGCCGCGGCCTATGGGGTGCCAGTCGTGCTCCACACGGACCACTGCGCCCGCAAGCTCCTTCCTTGGATTGACGGTCTCCTTGACCGGGGAGAAGCGTTTCACAAGGCCACGGGCCAACCGCTGTTTTCCTCCCACATGATCGACCTCAGCGAAGAGCCCATCGAGGAGAACATTGAGACCTGTGTGGCCTACCTCGAGCGCATGGCACCGCTGGGCATGTACCTCGAGATTGAACTCGGCGTGACCGGAGGAGAGGAAGATGGCGTGGACAACACCGACATCGATGCCGCCCACCTCTACACCCAGCCGGAAGAGGTGGCCTATGCCTATGAGAAGCTGGGCGCGGTCAGCGACCAGTTCACGGTCGCCGCAGCCTTCGGCAACGTGCATGGCGTGTACAAGCCGGGCAACGTGGAGCTGACCCCGGTCATCCTGAAGAACAGCCAGGAGCACATCGCCGCCAAGCACGGCACCGGACCCCGCCCGGTGAACTTCGTCTTCCACGGTGGTTCCGGAAGCAGCGTCGAGGAGATTCGCGAGGCCATCTCCTATGGTGCCGTCAAGATGAACATCGACACGGACATGCA
The DNA here is from genome assembly GCA_011522855.1 of Flavobacteriales bacterium. GTDB lineage: Bacteria > Bacteroidota > Bacteroidia > Flavobacteriales_D > Sanyastnellaceae > UBA8752. The sequence continues at coordinate 132 of WTID01000027.1, read as the reverse complement.
GTGGGCGTTCCTCAGCGGTGTCCGCGATTACGTGACGGACAATGCCGCCTACCTCCAGAGCCAGATCGGCAATCCTGAGGGGGCCGACCAGCCCAACAAGAAGAAGTACGATCCGCGGGTCTGGCTGCGCCA
>WTID01000114.1 GCA_011522855.1 Flavobacteriales bacterium | reverse complement strand
CGGCGCGGAAGGGGGCAGATGTTTGAGACATCAATCACCTCCAAATCCCCTACGCCATGAACGCACGCTTCCTCTCCCTCCTCGGTTTCGCCTTCGTCCTCAGCTCCGCCTCCGTGCAGGCCCAGACCTTCCAGGCGGCCGCCTTCCAATCCGAGAACTCCTTCGACCTTCCGGACACCGAACGCGACACCGAACGCGCCCAGTTCGGCCGCACCGCGGGCTTCGACAACGGTGGCGCCAACGACGCCACGATGCGCACCCGCACCTACTACGTGAAAGCCACGGTGGTCAACTCCGGCCCCTTCGGCATGCGCACCACGCAGACCACCATCAAGGAAAAGGGCTTCACCAAGAAGCACGCCCTGACCCGCCTTCGCGACCGCGTCAGCCAGATCGCCGGCGCCCGCATCGTGTCCCTTGAATTCTTCAGCCTTTGAGGGCATCCCTCTTCGGGGCTCCGCCCCGCGCCCTCACGACGCCGCTCCCTTTCCCGGGGGCGGCGTTTTTTCATTCCGGTTTCACCTCCGGTCCCAGTCTCCGGTGGCCCCAGCCGAGCCCAGCCTGAAGCAACAGGAGGCTCAGGGCCAGCAACGCGGCAAGCACCTCATGGGCCACGGCGCTCCACCCCTCCAGCGAGAAGGACAGGCGGAGGATGATGGTCGCGATGACGAAGCCGGAGTTCCGCAGGATGAGGCCATAGTCGCTGAGGTACCGCAAAGAGGTGATGAGCAGGATGACGTCGACGAAGATGAGCGCCGTGAAGAAGTCGCCATAGAAGACGGAGTTCGGGTCGATGGGCTCCAAGGTGGAGCCGCCGGCGTAGGCCATCAGGTCGGTGAACCAATGGCCGAAACTCCAGGCGGCGATGCCCGCCAAGGCGATGCACAGCATGGCCGCGAGGTGGCGCTTGAACCGGATGAACCGGGCGAGGGCCATCTCCTCCAGCCGGGCCTGGCGCCGCGGCAGGATGCGGTAGAACCCGACCAGTGCGAAGCCCAGCAGCACGGCGCCGACGATGTGCGGAAAAAAGGGGTCGTTCCACGGCATGGCCGTGTCCGCATTGGCCGTTTCCTGCAGCACTGAGAGGTCCCGGAAGACGGACCGGATCTCGATGAGCGAGATGATCTCGAGCTGCTTGCCCATCGACCGGGCAAAGGAGGACGGCAGATGGTACACCAGCAGGTACACCTCGGCGACGAGGATGGCCGAGAAGGGCGTGTACAAGATGTGCAGCGGGTGGCCGAACAGCGACTCCGGCATCTGGAAGGGCAACCAGCCCAGTTCATGCACACCGTAGAGGGCGGCGTGCAGCAGGAAGAGGACGATGGAAATGCGGACGAGTCCGTGTTCCACGGCCTTTCGGGCAGCGGGACTCAGAAGAATGTCGGCAAGGCGGTCGAGGAGCTGAAGGACGGCGTTCACGGTGTGGCGGCGTCACCGGTCCAGATTTCCCAGGCGGCGTCCGCTTGCAGTTGCAACATCGAAAACCCGTCCAAAGTTCTGGCACCCAGTGCCGAAGCGCGTTTCATCAGCGCCGTCTCCCTCGGGTTGTAGATCAGGTCCACCACGAAATGCTGGGGGCCGAAGCCGGCCAGCGCGGCCTCGGAGAGTGGCGGGATGCCGTCCACATCGGGGTGCATGCCCACCGGCGTGCAGTTGACGAGCAGCGGGGTCGCCGCTAGCCCCTCGCGGCCGATGTCGGTGTACGCGATGTCGCCGGGCGCAGACGGGATCCGGCTCACGCGGGTCACGTCGATGCCGATGGCGCGCAGGACATGGACGACGGCAGCCGACGAGCCGCCCGTGCCGAGCACGAGGGCCCGGTCGTGGTGCCCCTCGAGGAAGGGCGCGATGGCGCGTCGGAACCCGACCGCATCGGTGTTGTGGCCGATGCGGCCGTCCGGGGTGAAGGCGATGGTGTTGACGGCCCCGATGGCTTCGGCTTCGGGCGACAAGCCGTCGAGCTGGGCCATCACGGCCTGCTTGTGCGGCACGGTCACGTTCATCCCCGCCCACGCCCGGCTCGCCCACAGTGCGGGCAACCCTCCGAGGTCGGGCAGGTCGTGTAAGGTGTACTGGCAATCATTGAGGCCAAGTGCGGCCCACTTTTCGGTGAAGTAATGAGCCGACCAACTGTGGGCGACAGGATGGCCGATCAGGCCAAAGTGACGCAGTCCTTCACCCATGATCCGGGCGTTGGCCCAGGCGGGACAGCC
>WTID01000052.1 GCA_011522855.1 Flavobacteriales bacterium | reverse complement strand
ACGAGGGTCGGGAAGCCCGGCTCGGGACAATCGTCCGTGGCCGTCACGCCGGTCGGCACCTCGAGGGGAAGGCTGCAGTCCTGCACCACATCGGCGGGGACGCCGTCAATCACCGGGGCGGTGTCGTCATGGCGCACGATGTCGAACTCGTGCTGCCACACGCCGCAGTCCTCGACGTAGGCACTGAAGTAGGCCTTGCTGCGGGCCGCACAGGGGTCGAAGTCGGTGCTGCATTCGAGGTCGACGATGACGTCGCCCATGGCGCCAGCGAGCTCTGTGCCACAGACGGTGCCCTCCCAACTGAACCAGCCTCCTGCTCCATAAGCGCAGTTGTGGTCGTTGGCCCCCTCGCCCACCTGGAAGCCGAAGTACTGGCTGCTTGGAGCGTGCGTGACCCGAATGAGGCTCCCGGCCAGACTGCCCTTGCCCAGCAGGTGGCTTTGGTCGGGTTTCATGGTGTAGATGTCCCACGAGTCCGTGGGGGGCGTGCAGCCGATGGCGTGCTTGAAGCCACCGCCCCAGTCCGATCCATCCACCCGGTTCTCATAGACGATGAAGACCTCGAACCGCTGATCGGGATCATCCTCGGAGGCCACCTCCCCTTCGAGAATGGCCACGTCGTTCTTGTATTGGGTCAAGGTCAGTCCGACTCCCGTCTCGATGAAGTAGTCGCTCGTCACCACCCCGGACAGCGAAATGCCGTACATGCGGAGTGCACCGTCAGGACCGACACCCTGAGCCGTGGTGGCCTGACAGGTGGTCACACTGTCCGCCCCATTGGCCAGGACCTGAGCGGAGAGGTATTGCGCCATGGTGCAAGTGTCCACCACGGTCAACGCGGCACACGCATAGGCATCCAATTCGTCCAGACACGCCACGGTGTCATTGACGGGTGCATAGGAAGTCACATAGCAAATGGAGTCGCAGTCGACCCAGCCATCTCCATTGGCATGGAGGGCGTGGACCGGGAGCATCATGGAGGCCACCAGGGCAAGGGTGGCCAGCGCTGCGAAGGGCAAACGGAAAGGGTTCATCGTGACGTGGTTTGGTCATGTGTAATTTCCAAACAACCCTTTCGTCTATCATTACAATTCGTCTACAGAGCTTTATAGTTTGTGGTCGGTTATACTGCTGATTTTCAATGTCATAATCATCGACGAATACGAACTCGAGCGAAATTCGTCGAAATCACCTGCTTACACAGCCCACGAATCGCTCTCTACTGTCGACCAAATCGAGTTATACCGATTGGGGCAAAAAAGAAGCGGGCCACCCCATGGGCAGCCCGCTTCCTGATTCAGGGGGGTGAATCCGATCAGTTGGCGACGAGCAGCTTCTTCACCGCGAGGTAGGAGTTGCTGCTGATGCGCACCTGGTACATGCCATCGGACAGGGCGTCCGCGTCGATGTCCATGACGTACTGCACACCCGTCACTGCATTGCCTTCGTAGAGCTCCTGCACCAGGGTTCCACTCATGGTGTAGAGGTCAACCCGCAGACGCATGTTCTCGCTCACCACGAAGGAGAGCTGGCTCATGTCGTTGGTCGGGTTCGGGGCGAGGCCCGTGATGCGGATCGGCTCCTTGATGCCGCCGACGCTCGTGATGTCGACCGGGCCATCCGTGTGGCCACCGGCCGCCGTAGCGTCGCCGTCCTCGAGGCCGGCACCCATGGCTTCGCTGTACGTGAAGCCGGTCGGGTTGCCGCAGTCGTCGATCGCGGTGTAGTAGTAGTCCACGCTCCACTCGAGGCAGCAGTCGAGGTCCATGTACACATCACCGGAGCTGGCCATCGGACCCATGTCGACTCCGTCGACCACCAGATCACCCTGCCAGAAGAACCAGGCGCTGCCGCCGTAGTTGGCGTTCTTGTTGTTGGCGCCCAGACCCATCTGCATGCCATAGTAGCCGTTGGCGGGCTGGTGGCTCAGGGTGAAGCTCGAACCGGAGTACATGCCCGTGCCCTCGAGGGTACCGGACGTCATCATGAAGTACACCCACTCCTCCCAGATATTCTCACCCGGGTAGATCTCGGCGCAGTCCTTCTTGTAGTTGCTGCCGCCGGCGGACCAGGTGGCCCAGTCCTGTCCGGCACCGTAGTCGGCCGTGAAGGTGAATCCTCCCGTGCCGTCGGCGTTCTCCACCTCGAGCTCGATGTGCATGCTGCCGTCGGCCATCACCTGAACCAGGTTCTCGGCGTCGGCCATGACGAAGCTGTCATCGGCTCCCGGGAAGTTGAACAGGCGAATCACCTCAGGCGCACGGTCATCGCAGGTCTGCGCACCGCTCTGGGCTTCCGGCGTGACCGGAGCACAGTAGTTGCGGATGTCGTCCGTCGGGATGTAGCCCTCGGTCTCGGTGAACAGCGTCACGTTGACCTCCGAGTCACAGTTGTCGATGGCCGACACGATGCACGGCAGCGGGACCGGATCGAAGTCCAGCACGCCGATGCCCGGGCAGTCGTACGCCACGGTCTCCCCGTTGTTCAGACCACAGGTGTTGGTCAGCTGCGGAGCCTCCGTATCGAGCACCTGGATGTGCTGGTACGTGACCGCGGTGCTCGAGTTGTCGGCATCGTCGGTGACCACGCTCTCCCAGCGGCGGGTGAACGCGTAGCTGCCCTCCGGCGTGTCGTCGTCCTCGGCACAGTCACCGAAGGTGAAGCTGATCCGCATCTCATCGGCTCCGCTTCCGTTCGGGAAGACCTGGACGAACATCTGACCGCTCATCTGGCCATCCGTGGTGAACTGACCGAGGAGGACGCGGTGGTCCGGTCCGGCCACAGCCGCGGTGTTCGGGTTGGTCGTGAACCAGCTGCCGCCGAAGAAGTCGTTGATCAGGAGATCACCGCCCATTTCGAATGCGGTCGGCCAGTCACCCACCACCGTCGTCTCGACCTCACCGGCCAGACCGTCGGGCTGCTCATCGATGCCGATGGTCACCCAGCTGTCGAAGGCCACCAGCGGATCGGCCAGGGTCAGGCCGTCGTTGTAGGTGTTGGCCGTCGCACCGCCGAAGATGTTCTGGTAGAAGCTCGTCGTGGTGCGGATGCCCGTCGGGTTGATCTCGTCACCAGCCACAGCGCTGATGAAGTCATCCTCATTCTCGGTCTCGATGTAGAGGCGGACGGTGGTCATGCCGAGCACGCCATCCTCCGGACCGCTGATCGTGTCGATCACGAGGCTGTAGTCGCCCACCACCTCGTTGAACACGAGGTCGTCGGTGCTGTACGTCAGGTCGATGTCGACATCGCTGTCGCATCCATCCTCCGCACTCACCGTCGGGGTTCCGGTCACGGACGGGTCGAGGTTGACCTCGCCGTAGCAACCCTCCACCGAGTAGGTCGGCAGCGTCTCGAGCTCCTGCGTCGGGGCCGTCACGTCGTTGGCCGTGATCAGCTGGTCGTGGGTCTCGGTCGTGCTGTTGCCACAGTCGTCCGTCGCGGTCGCCGTCCAGGTCCGCGTGAAGAAGTAGCCGCCCTCGGCCACGTCGTCCACGTTGACCGCCATGTAGGTGATGGCGCCGTCCTCGGAGGAGATTTCGATGGTCACGTCGCTGTCACACCCGTCCTCACCGGTGGCCGTCGCGGCTCCAGCGGCGGCCGGAGTCAGGTCGGCGTTGCAGTCGGCGTCGAGGTCCGTCGTGTAATCGGCGGGCCAGGTCGCACTCAGGCTCGGGGCCGTGTCGTCGGACACCACCACGGTCTGGCTGGTCACCTGCGAGGTGCTGTTGCCGCAATCGTCGGTGGCCGTCACCGTCCACGTCCGCGTGAAGGTGAAGCTGCCCTCGGCCTCGCCGTCTCCACCGTCACAGGTGTAGATCGGAGCGCTGTCGGCATAGGTCGACGTGATGGCGACATCGCTGTCACAGGCATCCATGGCCATCGCCATCGGGGTCGCCGTCGGCGTGAGGTTGGCGAAGCAATCGGCATCAAGCGTGTAGTTCGCGGTGCCCATCGGCGGCAGGGCCGTGATGGTCGGTGCGGTCACGTCGAGCGCGGTGATGTTCTGCGTCACGGTCTGGACGGTCTCGTTGCCGCAGTCGTCCGTGCCGGTGATGGTGAACGTCCGCACGAAGGTGTAGGACCCTTCGGCCGCACCGTCCGAACCGTCGCAGGTGTAAACCGGAGCGCTGTCCGTGTGCTCAATCTCGATGTCCACGCTGCTGTCGCAGTTGTCCTCGGCATCGGTCACCGTCGGCATGCCGGCGATGGTCGTGCTCGTGTTGGCGCCGCAGAACGGATCGATGTTGACCGTCTTGTCGGCCGGAGCCGCGGCGGTGAACGTCGGAGCCGTGTCATCGACCACCGTCACGAGGCGCGTGACCTGCTGCGTCGTCGTGTTGCCGCAGTTGTCGGTCGCGGTGAACTCGTACGTGCGCAGGACCGTGAAGGCACCCGTGCTCGGCAGACAGGCATACTGCTTGGTGCCGTCGAAGTGGAACGCCGTGATCTCCACGTCGTCGTCACAGTTGTCCGTGGCGCTGGCCGTCGGGTACGGCACACCGTCCACGTAGTCGGCGAAGCAGTCGGCGTCCGCAGAGAGGGTCACCGGGTCTGGCGTCTCAACGGTGAGCATCGGAGCCTCGGTGTCCTCGAGCACGATGCGCTGCATGGCGGTCGTCACGTTGCCACAGCTATCCGTGGCGGTGTAGACGATGTCATAAGCGCCCTCGCACGGCGTGCCGTCGAGCGTGATGGCCGCCTCGGTGGAGGCCAGTTCGACGTTGTCGCTGAAGCTCACGTAGCCGTTGGCCTCGAGCGCAGCCAGCGGGCTGTTGCCGGCGCTGAACGCGATGTTGTCGATGAACAGGCCCTCGGAGCCGGAGTTCGACTCGAGGCTGATGTGCAGCTCCGCGTCATCGAATCCGTCGAGGTCGAGGGTGGCGAGGTTCCATTGTCCCTCGATGCCCAGACCGTCGATGTCCTGGTAGTCGGTGTCGACGAGGTCGATCTCCCCACCGTCGGCCACCACCCAGATGCGGATGCGGTCGCCGGTCTCCCAGCCCGTGGACTGCGGGAAGTAATCGAGCGTGAGCGTCACACCGCCCATGCTGACATCAACGTTGTCGAACACCACTTCCATGATGCCATCGGTGTCCTGCATCTGGAAGCCTTGGCTTCCGTCCGTGAAGGCACCCACCGCACCGGTAAAGCTGGTCACACCCACGTAGTCTCCGTCGGTGAGGCCGTTGCTGCCCGTGCTGTAGTAGTAGCTGGAGAAGCCCATCTCCCCGCCGGTCGACGTGAAGTTCACATCCGACTGCCCCGGGTTGTTGGCCAGGGCGTGGTCGACGGACGCATCGCCCGTGTCCACGTACTGGTCGCCCGTGGTTCCTTCCTCGAAGCTCGTTCCAGCCAGGAGGATGGACTCATCGCCTGCGGAGAGGTCGAAGCCGAACAGGTCGCAGGACGCCACCGTGTTCTCCAGCGCCGTGATGTCCGGAGCGGAGGTGTCGGCCACCTGGATGGTCTGGACGTCGGTCACCGTCGTGGCATTGCCGTTGTTGTCGGTCACCGTGATGGTCCAGGTCCGCTCGAAGGTGTAGCAGGCCGAAGCCGTGTAGCTCGTCGTCACATCGGCGTAGCTGATGTCCACGCTGTTGAAGTCCGTCTCCGGAGCCGCCGGACCGGCACCGGCCCAGTTGTTGATCAGCAGGGCGATGTCGCTCGCGTTCTGCGGCTGGTTGGAGTTGTGGTTCGTGCAGCCACTGGCATTGGAGAAGTCGCTGTAGACAATCCAACCGGACTCATCCCAGGCACCACCGTTCGGGTCCGTGTTGGAACCGGCACGCAGGGCGACACCATCCTCGAACTCATGGCAAGTGTGGGATCCGTCCTCGCCGGCCACACCGAACATGTCGATGATGTTCGACGCACCGTCGATGATGGCAATCTGGTCGTCTCCGTTGCTGTCGGCCGGGCCGCCCGTGCCTCCGATGAGGGTCGGAGCAAAGCCGTAGCAGCCTTCGAAGCCGGCATTGTTGGCGATCCAGGCGTACTGTCCCGGGGCCAGTGTGCCGATGCTGCTCAGGTCGATGTTGCTGCCCGTGGTCGGACCGGCGTTGCCGTTGGTCCAACGCTGGAGGGCGTAACCCGTCAGGTCGATGTCGCCGTCCCCGCTGTTGTGGATCTCCACGAAGCGGCAGGTGGACGCGGCATCGTTCGGATCACCGATGGCGGTGATGATGAGGCCGCCGGTCGGCACCTGCCCGGCCACGCCGTAGGTCTGGTCACCTTCTCCGCTGCAGTTGTCACTGTAGTCGGCGGAAGCGGCTCCCGCGCTCAGCGGTGTCGGGTCGAAGTATCCATTGTCGTCGTCGGCGTAGATCACGATGTCGGCCGGGAAGGTGCCCGTGACATCCGGAGCGATCTCGTCGAGGACGGAGATGGTGTGGCTCGTCGTGGCCGAGGCCTCGTTGCCGCAGTCGTCCGTCACCGTCACCGTGTAGGTCCGCAAGATGTCGTAGCTGCCCACACCGTCGATCACGCCCGTGTAGGTCGTGTCATCGCTGAAGGTGATGCTGTGCGACACATCGCTGTCACAGTTGTCGCTGGCCGTCACGAGGAATCCGGTCGCGTCACCGGAGACCGGCACGTCCACCGGAGCCGCGTAGCAGCTGGCGTCGAGGTAGACGGTGGCATCGGCCGGAGCGTCGAGGCTCACAGTCGGTGCGGTGTCGTCCGTGATCGTGATGGTCTGGTCAATCGACTCGACCGTCGTGTTGCCGGCGCAATCCGTGGCGGTCACCGTAAAGGTGCGGGTCACGACGTGGCTTCCCTCTGCCGTGGAGGCATTGAAGGCGATGTTGTCAATGAACAGACCCTCGGAACCGGAGTTGGACTCGAGGCTGATGTGCAGCTCCGCATCGGCATAGCCGTCCAGGTCGAGGCTCGCCACATTCCATTGGCCTTCGATGCCGAGGCCGTCGATGTCTTGGCCTTCGGTGTCCACGAGGTCGATTGCGTTTCCATCGGCCACCACCCAGATGTGGATGCGGTCAGACGTCTCCCAGCCAGTCGACTGCGGGAAGTAATCCAGCGTGAGCGTCACACCGCCCATGCTGACATCGACGTTGTCGAACACCACTTCCATGATGCCATCGGTGTCCTGCATCTGGAAGCCTTGGCTTCCGTCCGTGTAGGACCCCACCGCACCGGTGAAGCTGGTCACGCCCACGTAGTCTCCATCGGTCAGACCGTTGCTGCCCGTGCTGTAGTAGTAGCTCGCGAAGCCGAGCTCACCACCGGCTGCCGTGAAGTTCACGTCGGCTTGTCCGGCGTTGTTGGCCAAGGCATGGTCGGTAGAAGCATCGCCGGTGTCATAATACTGTCCACCCGTGGAAGCCTGTTCGAAACTCGTTCCGGCAAGGAAGGCTCCGTCGCCTCCTGCACAGGAGAAGGCGTTGGCGTCGGAGGTCGTGTAAGTCACCAACACGTCGCCGCAATCGTCGCTCGTGGTCCAGGTCACGGAGCCCATGGCCGCCTCGCTGAGGTCTGCCGAAGACAGGCAACCGTTGATGGCCATGTCGGCCGGAGCCGTCAGGGTCAAGGCCGGAGCAATCGTGTCGGCCACCGAGATGTTCTGGATGGCCGTGGCAATGTTGTAGCCACAGTCCTCCGCGTAGAACGTCCGGCGGATGGTGTACACCTCCGGGCAGGCCGTCGGAATGATCTCGTCTTCGAAGGTCATGTTCACACTCGGATCGCAGGCGTCGACTGCCGTGGCCATCTCGAGGTAGGCCGCGACGTTGTCGGTGCAAGCGAACGTCGTGTCCGCCGGGACGTAGGTGAAGACCGGATCGGTGAGGTCGTCCACCTGAATCACCTGGTACAGGCTGTCGCCCTCGTTTCCACAATCATCCACCGGGTGGTAGATCAGCTGGTGATCGTAGAAGCAACCACCGGACATCACGCCGAAATCGATCGGGAAATTGGTGTAACCGCACGCCTCATCGAGGGTGATGATCGGATTGCCCGCCGTGTCGACGACCGTCAGGAGCTCATCGATGGTCGGCTGGTAAAGGGCATCCCACGGCCACTGAGAGCAGTCAATGATGACCACCTCATCGCCGGTCAGGACCGGAGCGGTCGTGTCCTCGATGGTGAACGTGGCCGTCGTGGACGTGCTGAGTCCGCAGTCGTCGGTCGCGGTGAAGGTCACCGTGGCCGCACCCGTCGCGCCACAGAGGTCGCTGAGCGCCGTGAAGTCGTTGGACCACGTCACGCCGCTGCACTGGTCGGAAGCGGAAGCACCACCATTGGAGCTCAACCACGCGTTGAGTTCGGTCGGGTTGCCGGCACCGTCACACTCGACGGTCATGTCGGCAGCCTCCACGTCCATGCTCGGGTTCGTCGTGTCCTCGATGGTGAACGTGGCCGTCGTGGAGCTTGTGTTGCCACAAGCATCCGTGGCGGTGAAGGTCACCGTCGCACTTCCGGTTGCACCACAATCATCGCTGAGGGCCGTGAAGTCATTGGACCACGTCACACCGCCCGTAATCTGCTCGGCTCCATTCAGGACGAGCGAATCGAACTCGATGTCGCCGCTGGACATCTGGACCTTGACGGAGCGCTGGAAAGCCACTCCGCTCACCGTGATGGTGTTGCTTCCGAGGGACAGGGCCTGCGCATTGCCGAAGAACCAGTTGCCATTGGCCACCGTCTTGGCCACGCGGTAGTTGGCGCCACCCGACGGCAGGGCCGTCACGTTGATCTCCACGACCTGCTGGTCACCGCTGTTCGGATCCGCAGCCGTCGTGGCCGTGTACACGTGCGTCCACGTCGCATTCGGGCCGGGAGCAAAGAGGTCGCTCGTGCCCGTCGACAGGGTCGCGGACATCTGCTCCTCACCATTGATGGCCAGGGCGTCGAACTCGACATCTCCGTCGGAGAACTGAACCTTGACGCTACGCTGGAAGGACACGCCACTCACCGTGATTGTGTTCATGCCCAGTGAGAGCGGCTGGGGATTGGCTTGGAACCAATTGCCGTTGGCCACAGTCTTCACCACGCGGTAGTTCGCACCACCACCCGGGAGGGAGGTGACGTTGATCT
>WTID01000277.1 GCA_011522855.1 Flavobacteriales bacterium | reverse complement strand
CGATGGACATTTTCAAGGCGCACATCCAGCCGGATGCCGACGACCGCGCCACGGTCCGGATGGGCCGCATCTCGGCGGCGGTCGCCCTGGCGATTGCCTGTGTGATGGCGCCCCTGCTCGGCGGCATCGACCAGGCCTTCCAGTTCATCCAGGAGTACACCGGCGTGGTGAGCCCGGGCATTCTCGCGGTGTTCATCCTCGGTCTGTTCTGGAAGAAGACGACCAACCGCGGCGCCATCGTCGGGGCGCTCGCGTCCATTCCGATCGCGATGTACTTCAAGGTGGCGCCCAAGGGCTGGTCGGACAGCGCGCTGTTTGTGGACCTGCCGTTCCTCGATCAGATGGGCCTGACGTCGCTGTTGACGATGTTGGTCATCGCGGCTGTGAGCCGGTCGGAAGGGAAGGGGGCCGATGATCCGAAGGGCATCACGATTTCGAAAGCCACGTTTGCCACCGAGCCGCTCTACACGGTCGGGGCCTTCGCGGTGCTGACCATCCTCGCGTTCCTGTACGCCTTCTTCTGGGGGTAATGGGCGTTGAACCGGCGGGGTCAACGTCTGAGGTCCGGCCAATCCGGGTGGACGACGAAGCCGCGGGAGAGCTCTTCCCAGCCGCCGTCGCCCTCGATGACGACCGCGCACATCAGCGCCCGGCGGGTCCGGCTGAAATGGTCGGCCAGCACGGCCTCGACCCGGCTCCAATGCAGCGGCGGATCCCCGGCGACGGGGTGGAAGCGCCCGAGCCACCGCCCTTTAGGGAGCGGCAGGATCCGGACATGGTCGCTGCCCATGACCTCGAAGGCCTCGTCGGGCCGGCACCACCAGCCGGCGTTGTAGCCCGGGTGGGACCACCGCGGCCCCTTGTGTCGGTGCAGCCGGCTGTGGTGGTGGAAGAACCAGCCCTTCATCAGGAGCACCGGTTCGGGTGTCGGGATGCGGTGTTGGGCCATGAAGTCGCGGGCTGGGGCAAGCCGGCTGGCGGCGAGTTGGTCGACCAGCTTGTCCATCTTCAGCTGGAGCGTGTCGTGGCGGCCGGAGGGGCCGACCCAGTTCTCCCAAGTGGACCCGTCTTCGGCAGCCAGGTAGAATTTGCTGGCCACCTCGACGTGCAACGTCCGGCCTCGCCGGAGGTCGTCGACGAGGAAATCGAGCTCGCCCACCGTCTGCTTGTCCTGCTGGAGTTGGACGCCATGGGCACGCAGCCGGAAGTGGGGCGAGGCGTCGAGCCAGGCGGCGATGAGGGCCTCGAAGTGCTTGCCGAGCAACTGGCTCTGGGCGCCGAGGACGCTGGGCGGCAGCGGGTCCTCGCCCATGATGAGGCGGGCGGCCCAATCGTCGAAGAGGGGCAGGTCCGCCTCAAGGGCGTCGGCGAACCACGCGTCGTCCAACACCTGGAAGCCGAGGTCGGGGTGGCGGGCCATGAGCGGGGCCGACCCGACGGCCCACCGCAGCCGCATGAGGGCGGCGAGGGCATCCGGTCGGTCGGCCAAGGGGCCACGCCATCGTTCGAGCCAGGGGTCCTGCACGCTGCGAAATTCTACCTTCGCGGCCGAATCCCATGCGGACCGTTGCCCAAATCCCCCACCGCGCCATGCGGATCATCGTCCAGGAATGGAACGAGAAGTACCACCTCCAGTTCGTCTGGGGGCCGCTCGAACAGACGTACCGGTTGCCCGTGGAGGGCAGCGGCGGCCTCGAGGCCGTCAAGGCGTTCGGCCAGCGGCTCATCCCCGAGGTGGAGCAGGTGTTCCTGAAGATGAAGGAGGCCCGGTCAACCGCCTTGGAATCAAATGATTCACCCCAGAACGACCCGGCATGACGGAGACGACCGCCTCGGAAAAGCGCCACCAGCATGTGGTGGAGTACCTGCTCTACGAATGGCAGATGGAGGACCTCGTGCGGGCCGTGCAGTTCGATCTCGGGGCCTTGCGCCTGCACCTGTCCGCGGCTTACGACGGCGACCGGTTGGAGGCCGAGCTGACCTGGTTCGCGGACCTGATGCGCGACCTGAAGCGGGAAAACAAATTGAGTGCGGGACACCGCATGGTACTCGATGAGCTCATGGTCGAATTGACCTATCTCCACCGCACCCTTCTCGACGTGTTGCAGGATGGGGAGTACAAGGCCGCTGTGGACGCGGCACAGCCCCACCTGTCGGCCATGGAGGCTCGCGGTGAGGCCGGGAAATCGGAAGTGGAATCGATGCTGATCGCCCTGTACGGGTGGCTCGTGCTCCGGATGTCGGGGCAGGCCGTCACCCCGGAGACGCAGGAATCACTCGATCTGATCCGGGATTGGGCCAACCTGTTGGCGGGCCGCTACATCCGGATGCGCGCGGGCGAACTCTAAAGGCGGCGCCTCAGCTGGCGCGGCGGCGGCTGCGCGGACCGGAGAGGTGCGCGGAGCGGCGGGCGCGGAGCGTTTGGGCCTGGGCGCGTTCGGAGAGGCGCTTGGCCAGCAGGAAGCGGGCGAATCCGTCGACCCAGGTGCCCTGGTCGGTCCCATCGGGAATCCAGCGCAGGGCGCGGCCCGTGTCGATGAGACCGGAGAGGAGTTTGGGGTCGGGTTTGGGGCACACGAGGAAGATGGCGCGCGAGTCGTGGATCGCCTGCTCGACGTTGGACGTCACAAGGACCTCGGTCGGGGCGCCCTCGAGTCCGGGCCAGGATTCCTCGAGTTGCACGTCCAGTGCCGGGAGCACGGAATCGAGGCCTTCGAAGAGGTCAGGTCGTGCGGCCAAGGCATTGGGCACGATTTCGATGCGGAAGGTGGGGGAAGTCAACACCATGAGGCCCCTTACGGACGGGTTTGCGAAAGGTTACACCCTGTGGGCGCGGTTTTTCCGGCGTCCACCGGGGAACGTGGATAAGCCCTTGTGATTCGCCTCCTGCGCCCCCTTCTGCGGGGGAACTTTCATGAAATGGCCATCGCGTCCAACCGTCCGAGACTGTTTGTGCTGTCCGACCCGCGTGGATTGGCCGACTGGCGCGCGTTCTCGCAGTCCGAGTCGGCGCCGCTGGATGCGGGGCGGCTGGCAGGCCAATGGCGGGATTGGTTGTCCATCCAACCGGACAACCTCGGCCGGGAGTTGACCGACGAGCAGGTGGAGGCGGCCTTCACCGTCCGGAAAGCGGCGACTGAGACGGGCCGGTATGGCACCGTGGCGTGGTACCCCTGGCGCCGCCGGGGCATCCTCCTCCTCGAGGAAGCCGAGTTCACCGCTGTCCGCACCAACCGCAATCAACTCAAGATTCGCCCCGAGGAACAGGAACAACTGGCCGGCAAGGCGGTCGGCATCGTGGGTCTCTCCGTGGGACGGACCATTGCCTTGGCGCTGGCCATGGAGCGCATTGTGGGCACGTTGCACATCGCCGACGCCGATGAGATCGAGCTGTCCAACCTCAACCGGATGTCCTGCTCCCTGTTCGAGCTGGGCATGCCGAAGTGGATGTCCGCCGCACGGGCCATCGCCGAGATCGACCCCTACCTGGAGGTCAAGGTCTGGCCGCAGGGCTTCCGGCGGGAGGACATCGCCGACTTCCTCGACGGCGTGGACCTCGTCGTGGACGCCTGTGACGGTCCGGAAGCCAAGGCGCTTCTGCGCCTCGGTGCGCGGGACCGCAGGATTCCGTTGATCATGGAGACCAATGACCGTGGCCTGCTCGACGTCGAACGCTATGACCTCGAGGAGACCAAGGACTTTCTGCACGGCCGGGTGACGGCCGAGCACCTGACTGAACTGGCGCAGGGCGGCACCTGGACGCGCGAATGGCTGGACGCCTTCGTCGACCTGTCCTCCATCAGCCCGCGCGCCGCGGACAGCCTGGCCGAGGTCGGTCGGACCCTGGCGGGCTGGCCCCAATTGCACAGCGACGTCGCCCTCGGTGCCGGGGCCGCCGCCGCCATCATCCGGCGCCTCCTCCTGGGGGAGGCCATCGCCGACCAACGCCTCCGATTCGATTTGCATGAGCAGCTCTCCGTCGCACATACCGCGTGAGTCCGTCGACATCGCCCGCACGCTGCGGGAGGTGACGTTGCACATTTTCCGTTCCTCCGACGACCCGGGGCTGTCCGCCCGGTTTGCCGAGGGCCATCAGGACGTGCTTCGCGCCGCAGGCATCCGGAATCTGACCTCCTTCGGCAAGGACTGGATGGGTGACCCGGAGACGATCATGTTCCTGCTCACCTGCCAGGATGATGAGGCTTTGCTCAGCGGGATGCGCCTGCAGCGCCGCAGCGGGGTCGGCAGCCTGCCGATGGAACGGGCCGTGGGCACGGTCAGTCCTGAATTGACGTCCTTCCTCGATGCACGACAGGACGAGGGGTGTGGCGAGTTCTGCGCCCTCTGGAGCCGGCGCGAGACGGCGGTGGCCGGAATCGGCATGTTGCCCATGGCCTGCGTGGGCCTCGGCCTGATGCCCCAGCTCGACATCCGACACGGGTTTGCCTTCATGGGCACCAACATGCGCCCCATCCAGCGGGAGCTGGGCTTCACCATCATGGAAGGCATTGGCAACGAAGGCCAATTCGATTACCCCGCGCCGCCCATCCGGTCGGAGATCGGCCACTTCCAGCACCCGGAGAGCATCGCGGATGCCGCCGAGGATGTGCAGGAAATGGCCCGTCGTGCCGCGGAGGAGCCCACCCATGAGCACGGGGTCGACGGCCGTTTCCACCGGATCCGGTACCGCGTCGAAAATCACATGGCATGAAGGCGACCCGCCCGCCATATGGACGGGTTTGGGTCTGGACCGTGTCCGCGCTCCTCCTGGGATTCGCCGTCACGGGCTGCTCCACCGGAGAGGCGCCCCGCAACGTGGACGCCTTGACCCTCGAGGCCCTGCATGACCCCGGCGGCACCCTGCGGGCCGAGGAGGTCCACCTCAGGATGGCTGCCCTGGATACGCTGGATGGCGAACGGCCGAACCTCGGCTCACTCCCCGATGCCGTCTGGATTCGCGTGTCCGGTTGGCAGGGCGCCCCGCGGCAGGCGCGCATCATCCTCGACAACCCGACCATCGATTCGATCGAGGCCGTCGTGATGGACGGCCCGCGGGTCTTGATGCGCACCCCGTCCGGCGCGGCGTTCGGCCGCACGGAGGATTTGATTCCCACCTTTTCCCTGCCGCTCAACGAGGCCCATGACCTGTGGTTCCGGATTCGGAGCACCAAGCCGCTGGTTTTGCCGTTCACCCTCACCCATGAGGAGCGGGTGGAGTCGCTGCGCGACAACCGGGACCTCGCCGTGGCCTTGTACACCGGCATCGTACTGGCCATCCTCATCTACAATTGTTTCCTCGCGTTCAGCACGGGGCAACAGGCATACTTCAGCTACGTCCTTGTCGTGCTCACCGTGGGCCTCGTCCAGTGGGGGTTCAATGGCTACGACCGCCTGATCTGGGGGCACGTGCCGTGGCTGGCGCGCAACGGTTTGACGATGACCGGGGCCGCTTCCGGCCTCGCCGCGCTGACCTTCGCCCGGGAATTCCTGGAAGTGCGCCGGTACACGCCCGGCTGGAACCGCGTGATCAACGGCTTGCTCCTGGTGTACGCGTCGGCCATGGCCGCGGCGGTCGCGGGCTTCCCCATCGTGGCCTACAACCTCGTCAACCTGGGAGCCCTGTCCGCGCCGGCGATGCTCGCGCTCTCCCTCATCAGTTGGCGTAGGGGCAACAGCCCCGCCCTGTGGTTCTTCGTGGCGTGGCTCATCTTCCTGATTGCGGTGACGATGCAGGCCCTGAGGGATTTCGGGGTGCTGGCCTCCACGCAGTTCACGGCCCTGCTCCTCCCTGTGGGCACGGTGCTGGAGATGCTGCTCCTGAGTTTCGCCCTCGGCGACCGGATCAACTTGCTCAAGCGGTCCAGCGATGCGGCCAATGCCAAGGCGCTCGCAGCCTCGTTGGAAAATGAGCGCATCGTGAAGCAGCAGAACGCGGAGCTCGAGGAACGGGTGGCGCGCCGGACGGAGGATCTGGCGACGGCCAATTCGGACCTGTCCCGCACCCTCGGGGAGTTGCAAGGCGCGCAGGATCAGCTGATCCAGACCGAGAAGCTGGCCTCGCTGGGTCAGATGACGGCGGGCATTGCGCATGAGCTCAACAATCCCATCAACTACGTCCAGAGCAACGCAACCTCGCTGCGCCGTGATCTGGAGGAGCTCATTGAGATCGTGGATGCCCACGCCGATGCGTTGGCGGCCCTCGCGGAGGGGGCGTCGGGGGCCGATGGCCTCGCCGAAGCGGCCCGGGAGAAGGCGCGGAAGCTCGATTTGTCCTTCCTGAAGGAGGAAAGCCGGCAGCTCATTGCCGGGATCCTCGAAGGGGCGGACCGGACCGCGCGCATCGTCGGGGGCCTGCGGGTCTTCGGCCGGATGGACGGGGACAAGCCGGTGGAGGCCTCCCTGTCGGACCTGCTTGAGGCGAGCATCACCGTGTTGGGCGACCGCGCCCGGAGCCGGGCCCGCATCGAGGTGGACCTGCCCGAGGATGTGCCGCCGTTGTACTGCCAGAGCGGCAAGCTGAGCCAGGTGTTCATGAACATCATCGTCAATGCCGTGCAGGCCACGGAGGGGCGGTGGTCGGACCCCGAGGAGCGGGTGGTGCGGGTGGAGTTGGACCGCGCCTTGGACGGCGAGGGCAAGGCCCATTCGGTCATCGTGCGGGTCCGAGACAACGGCACCGGCATGGACGAGGCGACGCAACAGCGCCTGTTCGACCCCTTCTTTACGACCAAGGAAATCGGCAAGGGCACCGGCCTTGGCCTGAGCATCGTCAAGGGCATCCTCGACGACCACGGGGCTGACATCCGCGTGGAGAGCACAATCGGGGAGGGCACGACGTTCGTGTTGACCTTTCCCCTTGACATCATGAGCAACCCCAACTCAGAAGCGGCCTGACCGCGCATTGACCCCGACCATGGAAGAGGACATCATTCGCGTACTCTACCTCGACGACGAGGAGCCCAACCTGTTCTCGTTCAAGGCGGCCTTCCGGCGGGACTTCGAGGTGCACACCTGCGATGAACCGCACAAAGCCGTGCGGATGCTGGACGACCACGAATTCCATGTGGTGCTCAGCGACCAGCGGATGCCCCGGATCAGCGGGGTGGAGTTTTTCGAGCTGATCATGCCCGACCATCCGGACATCAGCCGCGTGCTGGTCACGGGGTACGCCGACACGGACGCGGTGGTGGACGCCATCAACAAGGGCCAGGTCTACCGCTTCGTGTCGAAGCCGTGGAACGAGGAGGAATTGCGGGGCGTCATCAAGGCGGCTCACGCTTTGAACCGCGCCCGGGTCAACAGCGCCCGACAGGGCCACCAGGTGCTGTCGGCCCTCGACGGTTTCGCGGCCGAGGCCGAGCGGTTGCAGGGGATGGCCCAGGCGGCCGGGGATGGCCTCGCCCATTCGCTGGCTGCGGATCTGCGCCAGCTCGAGGAGGGCATCCGGGCGGAGCGGGTCCGCTACGGCAAGTGGATTGCGGAGCAGCAAGGCAAGGCATGAGCGCCTTCGGAGTGCGTCCTACAAACCTTTGCCCCCTTTTTTCCGTAGTTGAAGGAGATGTCTGCCGAATTGGAGTTCTGGCTGGTCGATGACAATGAGATCGACCGTGTGGTCAATGGCCGCCTCGTCGAGGCCGCCATGCGGGCCTCCGTGCGCAAGTTCAAGGACGGTCCATCGTTCCTCGAGGCGCTGATGGCCGACTCGGGCGTGGAGGAGAACGACGTCCGCCCCGGCTCCGCCCTGGCGGAGGGCCGGCTCGTGGTCCTGCTGGACATTCTGATGCCGGGCATGGACGGGTTCGCCGTTCTCGAGCGCATGGAATTCCTGCCCACTTCGGCCATGTCCGGCCTCACCGTCTTCATGCTGAGCGCCACCCTCGACCGCGAAGACCTGGAGCGCGCCGAGGGTCACCCCATCGTGGAGGCCTTGCTGCCCAAGCCGCTCGATGTCCACCAGCTCCGCGGCTGGACGGACCAGATTCCCGTCAGAGGTACTTGAAGTCCTCGCCGACCTTGATGTTCTGCAGCGTCTCGTAAATGAGGCGGATGCAGTCTTCGACGTCCTGCTTGTGGACCATCTCCACCGTGGTGTGCATGTAGCGCAACGGCAGGGAGATCAGCGCACTGGCGACCCCCATGTTGGAGTAGGCAAACGCGTCGGTGTCCGTGCCGGTGAAGCGGCTGGCGGCCATGCGCTGCAGCGGGATCTTCTTGTCCTCGGCGGTGTCGATGATGCGCTGGAGCAGGTTGTTCTGCACGGCGGGGCCGTAGGTGACGCCCGGGCCCTTGCCCGCGGCGACGTCGCCCTGCTCGATCTTGTTCATCATCGGCGTCTGCGTGCAATGCGTCACGTCGGTCACGATGGCGACGTCCGGCTGGATGCGCTCGGCGATCATCTGGGCGCCGCGGAGGCCGATCTCCTCCTGGACGCTGTTGGTGATGTACAGGCCGAAGGGCAGTTTGACCTTGTTCTCGTGGAGCATCCGGGCGACCTCGGCAATCATGAATCCACCTGCCCGGTTGTCGAGGGCGCGGCCGACGTACCACTGCTTGTTGAGCAGCATGTACTCGTCCTCATAGGTCACCACGCAGCCGACGTGGATTCCCATGGATTCGACTTCGGCCTTGTCCTTGGCGCCGACGTCGAGGAAGATGTTCTTCAGGGTCGGGGGCGCCTCTTTTCCCGCGGTGCGGGTGTGGATGGCGGGCCAGCCGAAGACCGCTTTCACCGGGCCGTCCTTCGTGTGGATGTCCACACGCTTGGATGGAGCGATCTGGTGGTCGCTGCCTCCATTGCGGCGCAGGTAGATGAAGCCGTCGCTCGTGATGTAGTGCACAAACCAGCTGATTTCGTCGGCGTGGGCCTCGATGACCACTTTGTATTCGGCCTTCGGATTGATGACGCCGACCACGGTCCCGTAGGTGTCGACGATGTGCTCATCGATGTAGGGCGTGATGTAGTCGAGCCACAGTTTCTGACCTCCGCTTTCGAAGCCGGTGGGGGATGGGTTGTTCAGGTAGGCCTCCAGGAACTTCTCCGAGGCGCGGGTGATGATCTTCTTCTTGGCCAT
>WTID01000117.1 GCA_011522855.1 Flavobacteriales bacterium | reverse complement strand
CGGTATCCAGAGCCTCGGCCTGGTGTCCCCCGAGTTCAAGATGCCGCTCTTCACGTTGGTGTTCCTGTACATGCTGCACACCACGGGCGAGCTCTTCCTCTCTCCGATTGGACTCTCCATGGTGACCAAGCTCGCCCCGAAGCGAATGACCGGTACCGCCATGGGCGGCTGGTTCCTCAGCTTTGCCGGTGCCAACTACGTGGCGGCCATCCTGGCCAAGGCCACCGGCACCGAGGAAGGCCATGGCGGGGAGGCTGCAGCGGCAGCGACGGATGCCGCTTCGACCCTTTCGACCTACGTGGACGTCTACACCCAGATGGGCCTCATCACGGTCGGCATCGGCCTGTTGCTGGTCCTGTTGAGCCGTCCGCTGAACAAGCTGACCCACGGCATCGGCTGACCCGAGTCGAGGCCATTTCACCTCTTTTACCGCCCCGATGTGCTGCGTGCCGTCGGGGCGGTCCTTTTGTTTGGCGATATTTGACCCATGACGAGAGTGTTGACCCTTTCCTTTTTCCTCGCCACTTCCCTGACTGCCGCTCTGGCGCAGGGGGCGGAAATCAACTGGATGTCGGTCGACGAGCTCGAGGCGGCCCAGGCCAAGGAGCCGCGCAAGGTGATGATTGACGTCTACACGAAATGGTGTGGGCCGTGCAAGATGATGATGCGGAACACTTTCACGAATCCCGACGTCATCGCGTACCTGAACAAGAATTACTACGCCGTCAAGTTCGATGCCGAAGGGCCGGACCCGGTGGAGTTCAAGGGCCAGACGTTCAGCAACCCGACCTACGTCCCGAACAAGCCCGGACGGAATGGCGTGCACGAGTTGAGCCGGGCCTTCCAGGTGCGGGCCTACCCCACCCTGGTCTACCTCGACGAAAACCTCGAAATGATTGCGCCGATCAGTGGATACAAGAATCCGCAACAGCTCGAACTCTACCTGCGCTTCTTCCACGATGCCTGGGCGGCGGGCACGACGCAGGAGGACTGGGACAACTTCCAGCAGTCCTTCACCCCGACCTTCAACTGAGGCTGAATGGGGATGGAATCCCCAAAAAGAGCCCTGACTTCCGGCCTGCCCTCGAAAGAAGGCGGGCCGGCGTGTATTTTCGCGGCACGCAACGAACGCAACCCATGAGTGATCACGCCCGCCTGACCTTCGAAGACAAGGAAGTTGAACTGCCCGTCGTTCGGGGATCGGAAGGCGAGGTGGCATTGGACATCTCCAAGCTCCGCGGACAGACCGGACTCATCACGCTCGACCGCGGATTCAAGAACACCGGTTCGACCCTGAGCAGCATCACCTTCCTCAACGGCGAGGAGGGCATCCTGCGCTACCGCGGGTACAGCATCGAGGATCTGGCCGAGAAGGCGTCCTTCATGGAGGTGGCCTACCTGCTCATATACGGGGATCTGCCCGACCAGGAGCGGCTCGACTGGTTCGAGGACAGCGTCAAGATGCACACCCTCGTGCACGAGAACATGAAGCGCTTCTTTGATGCGTTCCCGCTCGGTGCCCACCCGATGGGCATGTTGAGCGCCATGTCCTCCACCCTGTCCACGTTCTATCCCGACAGCCAGGATCCCAACCGGCCGATGGAGGACATTGAGTTGACCGTCCATCGGCTCATCGCCAAGCTGCCCACCCTGGCGGCCCAGTGCTACAAGCACAACATGGGACACCCGATGGTGTACCCGGCCAACGACCTGACGTACACGGAGAACTTCCTGTACATGATGTTTGGTCTGCCGACCACCGACTACGAGATCGATCCGGTCATCGACAGCGCGATCAACAAGCTGCTCATCCTCCACGCGGACCACGAGCAGAACTGCAGCACCTCCACCGTGCGCATCGTCGGATCCTCTCAGGCCAACCTTTACTCCTCGATCGCGTCCGGCATTTCCGCCCTGTGGGGGCCTTTGCACGGGGGCGCCAACCAGGCGGTCATCGAGATGCTCGAGCAGATCAAGGCCGATGGCGGCGACCTGCAGAAGTGGATTGACAAGGCCAAGGACAAGACGGACAGCTTCCGCCTGATGGGCTTTGGACACCGCGTCTACAAGAACTTCGACCCGCGGGCGCGGATCATCAAGAAGTCCGCCGACGAGGTGCTCGCCAAGTTGGGCATCAACGACCCGGTCCTCGACATCGCCAAGCAGCTCGAGGAAGTCGCCCTCAAGGATGAGTACTTCGTGCAGCGCGGCCTCTACCCCAACGTGGACTTCTACAGCG
>WTID01000148.1 GCA_011522855.1 Flavobacteriales bacterium | reverse complement strand
GTGGAGGGGGTGGGGATCGGTTGGGCGTTGGCGGCCACATCCTCTTGCGGGGCGTCCACCTCTCCGCCGACCTCCTGGTCGGTGAAGGTCACGCCGGCCACCTGTTCCGGGGTGATGGTCTCTTCTTCGACCTCGTCAAGGTTGAGGACGGTGAAGCCACCCACCGTCTCTGCGGAGGCGGTGATGGGCTCTTCCACCGGTTCCACTTCGGACGTGGCGTCGACGGTGGCCTCAATGGGGGCGGTCACCTCCGGGGTTTCCTCGAGGACCTCGTGACGCAGTTGGACCTCTTCCACAGCATCGGTCGGGGCGCCAAAGAGGTCGAGGGCGGCGTCCGGGGTGTCGGAGGTGACCTCCTCGGCCTGCCACTGGTTGGTGAGCAGGGTGGGCTCGGCGTCCTCGTTCAGGGCCGTGGGGGCGGCGTCTGTTTTCAGTCGGGGCTCATCGTCTGCGACTGTGGCAGAAGTCTCCCAAGGCTCGGAGGGAATCGGGCCGTCGAGGGGCTGGGTGATTTCCCGGCCTCCGTCACCCAAGTGCTGGCGTTTTTCGGTGGGGCCCTCGGGGAGGTCGGCCCGGGCTTCGAATCCGGTGGCGATGACCGTGACGCAGATCTTCTCTCCCAGCGTCTCGTCGTGCCCGTAGCCCCAGATGACTTCGGCGGTGGCCCCGGCCTGGTCCTGGATGTAGTCGGTGATCTCGGAGATCTCGTCCATCAGGAGCTCGTCGGTGCCATAGGTGATGTTCAGCAGGACGAAGTTGGCGCCCGTGATGTCGTTGTCGTTGAGGAGCGGCGACTCGAGGGCCTCCGCCACGGCGGTCATGGCCCGGCCGTCTCCGCTGGCCGCACCGGCGCCCATGATGGCGGCTCCGGAGTCACGCATGACCGTCTTGACATCGTTCATGTCGACGTTGATGTCCCCGGTGAGGGTGATGACCTCGGCGATGCCTTTCGCTGCCGTGCACAGCACCTCATCCGCGTTGGAGAAGGCTTGCTTCAGGGCGAGGTTGCCAAACAGCTCCCGGAGCTTGTCGTTGCGGATGACCAGGAGGGTGTCCACTGCAGCGCGCATGCGCTCGAGGCCCTCTGCGGCTTGATTGGCCCGGCGCTTGCCTTCGAAGTTGAAGGGCACGGTGACGATGCCGACGGTGAGGATGTCGAGGTCTTTGCACGCTTGTGCGATGACCGGAGCGGCGCCGGTTCCGGTGCCGCCGCCCATGCCGGCCGTGATGAACACCATCGTGGTGTCGTCCGTCAGTTGGTTCAGGACGTCATCGAGGTTCTCGATGGCGGCGTTCTTTCCGATTTCGGGGATGCTGCCTGCGCCCTGTCCGGCGGTCAGGGTCGTGCCGAGCTGGATGCGGGTCGGAACCGACGAGGCTTCGAGGGCCTGGTTGTCCGTGTTGCAGACGATGAAGTCGACCCCGTTGATTCCCTGCTGGTGCATGTAGTTGACGGCGTTGGAGCCGCCGCCTCCCACACCGATGACCTTGATCGGGGAGCCTTGGTTCTTGGGAATGTTGAATTGCATCGTCGTGCGGTTGGATGGGGAATGTTCGGTCACCGTGAATCAGGCGTTTCCATACTTCGCGGGTGGGCAACAAGAAACACCCTGACCCTCCCGGTCCGGAGGGCAGGTTCGGGTTTCCATCCACGAAGTGGCGGTGGAAAACGCGATTTGGACGGTCCGGGCGTGGGAATTACTCCTCCGCTTCCTCCTCGAAGAAGTCCTTGATTTTCTGCAGGAACTTCTTCGCGCCACGGCGGGTTTCGCCGGCCTCTTCGTGGCGGGTGTCCTCGTAATCGCGCTCATCGTCGAAGCCGAGCAGGACCAGGCCGATGCCCGTGGCGAAGGTGGGCGCGGTCAGCTCCCGGTTCGGGGCTTGGGCGAGGTGGGTGTTCGGGTAGCCGATGCGGCAATCGAGGGTGGTGACGTACTCGAACAACTGGCGCACGTGGCGCAGCTGGCTTCCGCCGCCGGTGACCACGATGCCGCCGATCAGCTCGCGCTCCAGACCGCTGTTCTTGATCTCGTAGTGGACGTGCTCGATGATCTCGGACATCCGGGCCTGGATGATGCCGGCAATGTTGCGGCGGGACACTTCCTTCGGAGCGCGCCCGGGCAGGCCGGGAATGACCACGATGTCGTTCTTGTCGGTCTCTTGCTCAAGGGCGGATCCAAACTTGTTCTTGAGGGCTTCGGCGTGCTTCTTGAGGACCCCGCAGCCCTGCTTGATGTCGTCGGTGATGGCGTTGCCGCCGAA
>WTID01000255.1 GCA_011522855.1 Flavobacteriales bacterium | reverse complement strand
AACACGCCGCCCGAGCTGTCCGCCGACATCTACAAGACCGGCATCTACCTCGCCGGAGGCGGGGCCCTGTTGCGCGGTCTCGACAAGCGCATCAGCTCCAAGACGCGCCTGCCGGTGCACGTGGCCGAGGAGCCGCTCCGCGCCGTGGCCCGCGGGACGGCGATTGCTCTGAAGAACGTCGACAACTTCGCCTTCCTGATGCGCGAGTGAGCCCGGACTGCCGATGCGCAACCTCTGGCTCCTCCTCCAACGCAACGCCTTTCTCCTGACCTTCCTGCTCCTGCTGGGGGTGTCCTTCGGTGTGCTCGTGCGGCACGACGGGAGTGCGCGGTCCAGTTGGTTCCGGACGACCGGAGGCCTTGCCGCCGGAGTCGAAGGCCAGCAGCAGCAGTGGCGGGATTACCTCGAACTCGCGGAAAAGAATGCCGCGTTGGCCCAAGAGAATGCCCAGCTCCGCTCCCAGCTCCTCTCCATGGAGCGTGACGGACAATGGCATCGGGATGACGGCTCGGGGTGGAGCGTCACCACCGGCATGCTGATCAAGGGCCCGGATGGCCTCGCCCGGTCGATGGCCCTGGGTACCCCGGGGACCGATGGGGGCCTGTCCATCGGCATGGGGGTGCTGTCCAATGGGATTGCCATCGGCACCGTCGTCGACGTCGGAGAACGCTACAGCCGCATCCTGCCCATGCTCAATACCGCCGGAACGTGGAGCTGCCGGGTCGGCCGGACCGGACCCGTGGTGCCCCTCCAATGGGAGGGACGCGACGCGGAACGGTACACCCTGTCCGACGTTCCGCGGTACACCCGCGCCGAGGTGGGCGACACGGTCTTCACCTCCGGGTTCGACCTGCTCTTTCCGGACGGAATCCCGGTGGGCACGGTCCACTCCAGCCGCCAGTCCGGCGGGTCCGACTTCAAGACCGTGTCCGTGGTTCCCCTGGTCGACATCACCTCGGTCCGTCACCTCGAGTACATCCGCAACCGGTCCGACAGCGAGCGGACCGTGCTCGCTCAACCCCTGCCCCAACCATGACACTCGCCCGGCTCGCATTGATGGTGGTCCTGCAGGCCGTTCTGCTCGAGGCGGTCGCCCCGTTCGGGGAGTGGACGCGGCCCCAGTGGGCTTTGTGGGCACTGTTCATGCTGCCCCCCCAGGCCGGGGCCTTCACCAAACTGGGCGCCGGATTCCTGATGGGCCTCGGACTGGACTTGATGATGGGCACCTACGGACACCACATGGTCGCCGGCACCGTCCTCGGAGGCGCCCTGCCCGGATTGCACCGCATCCTCGCTCCGCGCGACGGCTATGAGGTGACCCAGAAGCCCACCCTGAGGGACCTCGGACTCCAATGGGTGCTGGTCTTGAGCCTGCTGGGGGCGGCCGTGTTCCACCTCGCCCTGATGGTGGTCGACACCTGGCATGCCCACCTCTTGCCGGGCGCCCTCTTGCCCGCACTCACCAGTGCCGTCTGGACGGCTTGCTGCCTGCTCCTCCTGCACCTGCTCGTCGTGCCTCCGGGCAGAAAAACCAAGCGTTGATGGACACCCGATTCAGAACGGTCGTCCTCCTCGTGGTCTTCTTCGTCGGGGCCTTCATCCTCCGGCTCGCGGGTCTGCAGCTGTTCCAGCCCGAATGGGCGGACAAGGCCGACTCCCTCACGAGCAACCGCTACACGATTCCGCCGAGCCGGGGCCTGATCCTCGACCGCCACGGGGAGCTCATGGTCGGGTCCAAGGCCACGCACGACCTCACGGTCACGCCCCGTCTGCTCCCCAAGCCATGGGAAGAGTGGTTGCCCGATGCCGCCCGGTGGTGCGGCATGTCGGAAGAAGAACTCGGGGACGCCCTCGACCGGGCCCGGCGCTATAGTTCGCACAAGGCCTCCTCCGTGCGCAAGGGACTCAACACCGCGGAACACGCCCAGATGGCCTCCGAGCGGCACCGCTTCCCGGGCTTTGACTTCCGGACCCGGCCGGTCCGGGACCACCTCAATCCGACCGCCGGACACTTGCTCGGCGAATACGCGGAGACCACCGCCGACGACCTGTCCTCGGACCCCTTCTACCGAATGGGGGACCGCATCGGACGCAGCGGCCTCGAGAAGGTGTACGAGCTCGAATTGCGGGGCGTCAAGGGCCGAGAATCCGTGATGGTGGATGCCCGGAACCAAGTGCGGAACACGGCCGCCACATCCTCCGACGACCGGCCGGCTGAAGCCGGTCAGGATCTGACCCTCACCCTCGATCTCGGACTGCAGCAGTT
>WTID01000203.1 GCA_011522855.1 Flavobacteriales bacterium | reverse complement strand
AGCCCAACACATTCGGAAAGCCCCGCCCTCATCGGCGGGGCTTTTCTTTTGCCCCTTCGCGAAGACGGGCGCAACTTCCCACCATGAGATTCCGCCTGGAACTGGACCACGGGAATAGCACATGGAGGGCCAAGGGCGATCCCGTCGACCTCAGCATTCCCGTCAACCCGCATACCGGGCTGCCCCGAGCCTGGTACAAGGGTCCCGCCACAGCCGAACCCGTTCGATCCGATGGATGGATCGGCTCCGTAGCGGAAGGGGGCAGCGTCAATTTCAGGGACATCTCCTTCAACCCCCACGCCCACGGGACCCACACCGAGACGCACGAGCACATCCACGACACGTTTAACCCCATCGACGCCCTGGCGCGCAGTCCGGCTTTGCCCTTCGTGATGCCCGCCCTGCTCGTGGACACCCCTCCGACCTCCACCGGTGAGGACTGGGTCGTCGAATGCCCCGAATCCCTGGACGCATCGCTTCAAAAGTGGAGCCCTGAAGCGGTCATCCTGCGGTGCACCAATGGTGACCTTCACCGCAATTGGAGCGACACCAATCCACCCTTCCTGGCTGCTGGTTTCGCAGAAACGCTCGTAGAATACGATGTGCGCCATCTGCTCATCGATCTTCCCAGTGTGGACCGCGAGGTCGATGGCGGCGTTTTAAGGGCGCACAACGCCTTTTTCGGACCTGGTGCCAACCCTCGGTCGGGCTGCACCATTTCAGAGCTCCTGAGCGTCCCCAGCACGGTTCAGGCAGGTGTCGGATTGCTGGCCATGCAGGTCAGCGCATTCGTTAATGACGCCGCACCATCCAGGCCGCTCTGGTTTCCGGCTGAAATCGTGGAACGCACCGGCTGACACCATCTCCAATCCGGTTCTTCATCCGCGTCAACAAAACGGCCTGATCACAATGAAAAGGCCCACCCTTGCGGGCAGGCCTTTCCGGTCGTGTTGTGAATCGCAGTGAGCGTCAGTTGACGTCCCACCAAACTTTGTTGTTCAGGTCGTCGCCGTCACCACCAAGGGCGGTCACACCGGTCGCGTAACCCGGGCCGTTGAGCGTCTGCTCATCCAGTGGGTACAGGAACCGGCTCGGCACATCGCCGTTGCCGGCGAGCGCTCCGTCCGCACAAGCGTTGAGTGCCGGCGCGTCGAGGCGACGGTACTCGGCCCAAGCCTCGTGGCCCTGCATGTAAAGGGCGGCCCACTTCTGAGCGCCAATCTTCTGCTTCCAATCGCCCGGTGCGGTCGAATACGCCACATCGGCCTGGCCGAGGTAGGTGTTGATCGCGTCGGCGTCGGTCAAGCCCCACCACTGCATGCTGAGCGTCACAGCAGCGTTGTAGTGACCTGCGGCGTCGAGCGGCGTTCCGGCCCATCCGCGCTCGGCAGCCTCGGCGCACAGGAAGTGCGTCTGGGCGGCGTCGAAGAAGATGCCCGGGAAGTCACCCGCCAGGATGGCGTCTCCACGCTGGGACACGTCGTCGTTGTTCGTCGCGGCCGCGTTGGCCTCATCCAGACCATACACCTCACCCACATAGGTTCCGGTGTTGAAGGCCGGGTTGAAGTACACGCCAATGCGCGGGTCGTTCATGGCCGTCAGCCAATCCACCATCGTGTTGGACGCCGCGAAGTCGTTCCGCGTCTTGTAGTCCTCGTTGATGGGGTGGTTGTTCGGAGCCGCATTGATGTAGGGGAACTGGGCGTTCTCCTCGTTGGCAGCGATGATCATGCCACCCGCGAGGGCTGCCTCACCCGCCGTCTTGGCCGCATCCGGAGCCACATCGGACATCCGCATGGCCACCCGCAGCTTGAGGCTGTTGGCGAACTTCTCCCACATCATCATGTTGCCGCCGTAGATCTGGTCACCCTGGGGGCCGGCACCGGCGTCCATGGAGGCCATGGCGTCATTGATGAGCGTCATGATGCCGTTGTAGACGGTCTCCTGACTGTCGTAGGACGGCGTCGTGTTGTCCACGCCCTGCAGCGCCTCGGTCATGGGGATGGGACCCCACGCATCCGTCAGCATCTGGTAGGTCCAGGCCTGGAGGATCTTCGCCACGGCAATCTGGTTGCCGTTGCTGCCATATCCCGCCACGTCATCCGGAGAATCGGTGTTCACGTCAATGATGGCCTGCAGGTCCTGGAGAGGACCGGCGTAGAAGTCGCGCCAGCTGGCGTTGCTCACCTCCGTACGGAACTGGTAGCGGCTCTCGTTCGAGTACTGGTTGGAGGACCAGTACTGGGCGAGTTGCATGCCGCGACGGCTGCCCC
>WTID01000265.1 GCA_011522855.1 Flavobacteriales bacterium | reverse complement strand
CCGCTACGCCGGACGGACGGTCACCGACCGGGGCACCTTCAACCTGCAGGCCGGCGCGATGTCCGCCGCGTTCGGCGCCCAGGACTTCTACACGGCCAGCTTCCCCCAGCAGTTCGAAAAAGTCGGGCTCTGGCAGACTCAGGTCACCTGGGATCATGAGATCGGCAACTGGGCGGTCAACGCCGGCCTTCACCACCGGAGCCACAGCGACCGCTTCGAGTTGTTCCGCGAGGGAGAGGGCTACTATGTCGAAGATGCCAATGGCGTGCTCACCTCGGACAACGGTCCCGTTCCCACGTGGTACCAGGGCGCCAACCAGCACCGTTCCGCCGTCTCCGGAGCCCGGGCTGGAGCCCGCCGGGTCAGCGATTGGGGAGAGACCCTCCTGTCCGCCGACTTCCGTCGGGAAGGCGTGGTCAGCAACCGGCTCGGCCTGGCCGAATTCGGCCGCGGCGACAGCAGCATCTATGCGTTGGGAGACCGCCGCATGAACCTGGACATCGGCATCGGGCAACGGGCCGAGTTCGGTCGCCTCACCGCCCGAGCCTTGGCCGCATGGAACGTGAACTCCGCCGCGGACGGCCCCCGCTTCATCCCCGAAGCCTCCCTGTCCCTGCGCATCGACGAGACGGGCCGTGCCGTGGCCTTCGCCTCCGCCCGGCGCTCCGTTCGCATGCCCTCCTACACCGACTTGTACTACACGGTGGGCGGCGCACAAGGCAGCCAGGACCTCTTGCCGGAGGAAGCCGAACACCTTGAGTTCGGCTACCGCCTGACCGGCGACCTGGGCGACGGGCATCGGCTGGTCCTTTCCCAGCACGTCTTCCACCGCTGGGGGCGCAACCTCATCGACTGGGTTCGCTTCAACGGGTCCTCCATCACCGAGGCCACCAACCTTCGGGAGGTCAACTTCTCCGGCCAGGAATTCTCCCTGTCGGCCCAGGCCACGGGGGACGCCCCGGCCCTGCGCTATTTCACGGTCAGCCTCGCCTTCATGGAGGCCGACGAGACCAGCACCGGGTTTGAGAGCAACTACGTCCTCGACATCCTCAACACGAAAGCCGATGTCATCCTCGGCTTCCGTCCGCTGGACCACTGGATGGTCGACGTGCGCTGGAGCACACAGGATCGAAACGGCGGCTATTACGACCCGGTGGCCGGGGCGGAAATCGAATTCGAGCCCGTCCAGCTTCTCGGCGCCACCGTGCGTTGGTCCCCGGAATCCCTGCCCATCGCCGCCCACATTCGGGTCGACAATGCGCTCGACGTCGACTATGTGGACATCGGCAACGTCGACCAGCCCGGGCGCTGGATCCGCGCCGGACTCACCTGGACCTCCGGTCAGAAGTAAGGGTCAGTCCTCCTCCACGACGAATTCACCGGGTCCCTGCGGGCCGGGGGCCTTCGGTTTGGCCGGAGCCTGCGCTCCGCTCAAGCGACGGAGGATGGACATCGCGCCCTCGAGGTCCTCGACCGGCTCCACCCGAAGGCGCAATGCGTTGTTGCGCTGGTACATCTGCACCCCCTTCGGATTGCGCTGCATGAAGTCGAGCACACGCTGGAAGCGAACGCCACGGTAGTAGTCGCTGCCTTCCTCGTCGTGGAAGACGCCGATGAGCTTGCCGCCCTTGAGCACCAGCTTTCCGAAGCCCACCATCTGGGCCATCCATCGCAAGCGAATCGTCTCGAGCAGGTCCGCGGCCTCCTGCGGCAAGGGGCCGAAGCGGTCCACCAGCCGCGCCTCATAGGCCTGCAGGCCCTCCTCCTCCTCCATTTCGTCGAGTTCGCGGTACAGGGCGATGCGCTCGGCGATGTCTGAGATGTAATGGTCCGGCAACAGGAGAGCCAGATCCGTCTCGAGCACGGTCTCCTCAACGTAATGCTCTCGGGAGTCGGCCTCCTGCTTGGCGAGTTCGGCGAACTCCTCGTCCTTCAGTTCGTTGACCGCCTCCTTCAGGATTTTCTGGTACATCTCGAAACCAATGTCCGAGATGAATCCGCTCTGCTCCCCGCCGAGGAGGTTGCCTGCCCCCCGGATGTCGAGGTCGCGCATGGCGATGTTCATGCCACTGCCAAGTTCGCTGAACTGCTCCATGGCCTGCAGGCGCTTCCGCGACTCGGTCGGCAGGGCGTGGAGCGGAGGCGCCAAGAGATAGCAGAAGGCCCGCTTGTTGGAGCGGCCCACGCGGCCACGGAGTTGGTGGAGGTCGCTCAAACCAAACGTGTGCGCCTCGTTGATGAAGATGGTGTTGGCGTTGGAGATGTCGATGCCGCTCT
>WTID01000040.1 GCA_011522855.1 Flavobacteriales bacterium | reverse complement strand
GACGACCAGCGCGTGCTGCTCGGTCAGTTCACCACGGATGGGGACCTGAGCGGTTCCATGCGCATCCAGGTGTTCCCGGGGGGAGACCTCACCGCCGACCTGCGGTATGTGGCCACCTTCGGTGCGCCGGATTGCGGCTGCACGGACCCCGACGCCCTCAACCCGGACCTCAACGCCGCCTACGACGACGGCTCCTGTGAATACCCCGGTTGTACTGATGCTGCCGCCGACAACTACGACGCTGGCGCCGACGTCGACGACGGCAGCTGCGTATACAGCGGCTGCACGGACCCGTCCGCCGACAACTACGACCCGCAGGCGACCATCTTCGACGGTTCCTGTCTGTTCTACGGCTGTACGGACCCGCTGGCCGGCAACTATGACCCGCTGGCCAACGCCAACGACGGCACCTGTGACTACGCAGGCTGCACGTCGCCTTCCGCCGCGAACTACAACCCGACGGCCACGGTCGACGACGGGTCCTGCCTCTTCGAAGGCTGCACCGATGCCACCGCCGCCAACTATGAGCCGGGGGCCAACAGCGACGACGGGTCCTGCCTGTATCCCGGATGCACCAACCCGGACGCCGACAACTACGACGCCGGGGCCAACCTGGACGATGCGACCTGCGTGATCTCCGGCTGCACGGATGTTGCCGCGGACAACTATGACGCCGCGGCCAACAACGAGGACGGCAGCTGCCAGTTCCTTGGCTGCACCGATCCGGAGGCCGACAACTACGATGCCGGCGCCAACACCGACGACGACAGCTGTCTGTATGGAGGCTGCACCCAGATGGGCGCGTGCAACTACGACCCGATGGCCAACGACGACGACGGTTCCTGCTCCTTCCCGGTCGACGAGTTCGGGGTGGACAATGTGGACTGCACGGGCGCCTGCCTCAACGACGCCGACGGCGACGGAGTGTGCGACGAGGATGAGATTGCCGGCTGTACCGATGAGGCCGCCTGCAACTTCGCCCCGGACGCCACGGACGACGACGCCAGCTGCGAGTCCCTGTCCTGCGCGGGTTGCACGGACCCCTCAGCCGACAACTACGACGAGACGGCCACGATTGATGATGGTTCGTGCGTCCTCTCGGGCTGCACGTATCCGACGGCCACCAACTACAACCCGGACGCCACGGTGGAGGATGGCTCCTGCACCTTCGGGGGCTGCACCAATCCGGCGGCCATCAACTACAGCCCGCTCGCCGACGTGGACGACGGTTCCTGCATCCTGCTCGGTTGTACGGACCCCGCCGCCGTGAACTACGATCCGGACGCCACGCTGGACGACAACACCTGCGAGGTGTACGGGTGTACCAACCCGCTGGCCGTCAACTTCGCATCCAACGCGGTCGTCGACGATGGCAGCTGCATCATCGCCGGTTGCACGAACCCGCTGGCGATCAACTACAGTGCCACGGCGACCATCGACAATGGCTCGTGCCTGGTGCTGGGTTGCACCAATCCGGATGCAGACAATTACGAGCCTACGGCCAACATCAACGATGGCTCCTGTGCCTTCGGCGGTTGCACCCTGTCCTTCGCCACCAACTACGATCCCACGGCGACGTATGACGATGGCAGTTGCATCATCCCGGGCTGCACGGATCCAACCGCGTTGAACTTCAACTTCCTCGCCACGGTCGACAATGGTTCCTGTCTATTCGCCGGCTGTCAGGACCCGGCGGCGGACAACTACAACCCGGACGCCGCCTTCGACAACGGGGACTGTTTGTACCTGGGCTGTACCGATGCGATTGCGTCGAACTTCGATCCGACGGCCAACGCCGACGATGGTTCCTGTGAATACCCTGGCTGCACCGATCCCGACGCCGACAACTATCAGGACTTCGCCAATGTGGACGACGGTTCCTGCCTGTACCTCGGCTGCATGGACGAGACCGCCTGCAACTACGACGCCACGGCGACCGTGGACGACGGGTCCTGCGATTACACCTCCTGCCTCGGCTGTACGGACGCCACGGCGTGCAACTACGACGCCGACGCCACCCAGGAGGATGGAAGCTGTGAGTATCCGCTCGACCTCTACGGCGTGGATTATGTGGACTGCGCGGGTGACTGCCTCAACGATGGCGACGGCGACGGTGTGTGCGACGAGGCCGAGGTGCCCGGTTGCACCAACCCGGACGCGACCAACTTCAGCGCGGACGCCACGGATGAGGATGGATCCTGCCTGATCGAAGGCTGCATCGACCCCGAGGCCGACAACTTCGACGCGGAGGCCGGTGCCAATGTCGACGACGGATCCTGTGTCTACTTCGG
>WTID01000008.1 GCA_011522855.1 Flavobacteriales bacterium | reverse complement strand
TTCTGGAACCGGGACGACCGCTACTACGGAAAGATCCCGTGGAAGGGCACGATGGATCTGGACGGGGGCACGCTGTTCACCCAGTTCAGCCACTTCATCGACATCCTCTACTGGCTTTTCGGGGACATCGAGGGCATCCAGGCGCGGTTTGCCGACTTCACGCATGCCCACAACACGGCCTTCGAGGATTCAGGACTGGTCACCTTTGATTTTGTGAAGGGGGGCATGGGCACCCTGCAGTTCTCCACGGCAGTCGCCGAGACAAACTTCGAGAGCTCCCTCACCATCGTGGCCGAGAAGGGCACCATCAAGGTGGGCGGCCAATACATGAACGAGGTGGAATACTGCTGCGTCGAAGGCTATGAGATGCCGGAGTTGCCGCCGTCCAACCCCGCCAACGATTACGGCGCCTACAAGGGCAGCGCGGCCAACCACGGTTACATCTTCGAGAATGTACACGACACCCTGAGGGGCAAGGGGCGGATCACCACGAATGCCCTTGAGGGGCTGAAGGTGGTGGACATCATCGAGCGCATCTACGCTTCGGCTGACCGGGGCCTGAAGGCCTGATTCCTGCTGGACGCTCAGATTTCGAACCCGACGAGGGTCGCGTCGTCCACCTTGGCGTTGGCCCCCTTCCACAACAGCAGGTCCTTCTGGATGGCCTTCTTGCGCTCTTTCAGGGGCAGCGCGGCATGGCGAACCAGGATGTCAGAGAACCGCTTGCGCCCCAGTTTCCGGTTGTTTGGCCCTCCGAACTGGTCCCGGACGCCATCCGTGTTGAGGTACACCTGGTCTCCCGGGCGCAACTGGATGGTGGTCTCCTCGAATTCCGGACAGCGGTTCCGCACCCCGGCGAAGGTGGTGAGTTCGATGCTGCAGCGAGACCCCCGGTGAATCTGGCATTCTCCATCTCGGACGAGATAGAGATCTTCCTTGGCTCCAGCGAAGCGGAGGCGGCCGGTGGACCGTTCCAACGTGACCACGCCCGCGTCGAAGCCGTACATCTGGGGGTCCTCGGATTGGCTCTTCATGCGTTCCACGAAGGCGTCATGGAAGACTTCCAAAATCTGTTTGGGGCTCTGGTCCGGGGTGGAGCTGATGGCTTGCTGAAGGAGGGTGTATCCCATCAGGGACACCATCGCTCCCGGAATTCCGTGTCCAGTGCTGTCCACGAGGGCGAGCGTGTCGAAGGAGCCGTTGCCTTGGACATGGAGGAAGTCACCACCGAGGATGTCCCGGGGACGTTCGATGACCATTGCCTTGGAGAAGATCGACTTCAGTTTGGCCTTGCCTGGCAACGCCACCTCCAGGATTTTCTTGGCCGTGATGACGCCCTGGGTGATGTGAACCAGGCTCTCGCGCACCTGCTGGGCCAGTCGTTGTCTCTGCTCGCCTTCCGCATTGAGCCTCTGGTTGGCGATCTGGAGATCTCGGGTTCGGTCCTGCACCCGGTCTTCCAAGGACTGGACGTGGTCGCGGAGCTCCTGCTCGAGGCGCATGCGCTCCGAAATGTCGAGCAGGGTCAGGAACAGGCAGTCCTCGAGACCGCTGGGAATCGTCAACTCCAGACTCAGGTAGCGGTTGCCGTTGGGGGTTCGGCAGATCCACTCACTGTGGATCCGGGCTGTTTTTCGGCCAAGGGATTGGGCGTCGGTGAGGAACTGGGCTCCGTGCAGTGGCGTGAGGCGATCGATGAAGCCGGAATCGAGGGAGACCGGCTCTCGGAGTCCGAGAAGGACTCCGGCTTCCTTGTTGTTGAGTTCCCAATCGACGGAGCGAAGTAGGCCGCGGCCCAGTTCGAGAAGCGCCTCGGATGAGGCGGGCGGCGCCTGCTTTCCCAGCGTGGACAAGGTGTCAAAGAACCGGGCGGTGCGGCCCGTGAGAATGCCGGCCCCTGCCGCGTTGAAGGTGGCTTGCCATCGCGCGGCCTCCTCCACGGCGAGTAGGGTGTGTGAGCCGGGAAAATCTGGGCTCGTGCGGGTTCCGGGGGAGGGAAGGAGCGCTCCAATCCGCTGGGCCAACAAGGCCGCACTGCTGCTGATCTCGTGGTAGCCGTCCGCATTGAGGGACAACCAGGGGCCTTGGTCTTCCCTTGGGTTGAGAAGGACGAGAATGGGAATGTCTATGGGACCGTCGGCCTGAAGTGAGACAAAACTGGCGAGGCGATCCTTGACGGTTCCCGTGGTGCCGATGACCCAGACGTCGGGTTGGATCGCGGTGGTGGTGTCTTTTTGCACCACATTCCATACCAGCGCCCGTCCTCCCGGGAGGGTGTCCGGCCATTTGGACCGCGCGGCGAGGGAGCCGTGCAGGAGACCGATGTGCACGACATCGGTGTTCAACATGGATGGGTGGTTCGAGGTGAGAATCGCCGTGGGGCGCATGTCCTCAAGATGGCGAGGCGCCGATTCACTCCGTGTCGGTCGTGGTGGATGCCATGGGGTGGGATTCGTCCGATGGCCTTGTCAGTCCAACTTGTGAACGGGGTCGCTTCCTCCCGGGGCGAGGTCGTGGAGCAGGATGTACTTGACGAGGTCGGAATTGCTCTTCAACCTCATCTTCTCGAGGATGCGACTCCGGTAGGTGCTGACGGTTTTGATGCTCAGGCTGAGTTGATTGGCAATCTCCGTCATCGTCTTGCCTTCGCCAATGTAAAGGAGCACTTCATACTCGCGGTCCGACAGGCTCTTGTGCGGAAGGTCGTTGTCGTCCTTGGCCATCTCCTCGATCATGAGGCGGGTCAATTCGGCACTGATGTATTGCTTTCCCTCGACGATGGTCCGCATGGCATCTTCCAGGATCTGCGGAGCGCTGTCCTTGTGCAGGTAGCCCCGGGCACCGGCCTTGATCATCCGGATGGCGAACTGATCCTCGGGGTACATGCTCAGCGCGAGCACGGCCACTTGAGGGTACATGGACTGGATTTGCTTCAGGACCTCGAGTCCACTGCGGCCGGGAAGGCTGATGTCGAGCAGGAGGATGTCCGGGGTCTGCTTCCGGAACAGGGGGAAGAGGGCTTCCCCGCTGGCCACGTCATCGAGGACTTCGAAATCCCCGAAGGATTCGACAATCTGGCGGAGGCCGGCGCGGACGATGTTGTGGTCGTCGCACAGGACCACAGTTTTCTTTTCCATGGTGGGAATTTACGGCTTTGTGGTCAGGGGCATCGTCACGAGCATGGAGGTGCCCCCTCCGGTCTGTGAACTGACGTGGAATGAGCCCTTGTGGATTCGCACGCGTTCGCGCATGCCGACCATGCCGAGACCGGCGGTCTCGGATGAGACGCCTTCCGGCATGCCCTTGCCGTTGTCCCCAATTTCGAGGACCAATTGGCCTTCCTGGGGCGACAGGCGGACATAAGCGAAGTCCGCTTCGGCGTGGCGCGCGATGTTGGTCAGGGCCTCCTGCACGATGCGGAACAGGTCGGTCCGCATTTCTTCGCCCAGATCGGGCAGGTCCTTGATGTGCACACCACAGAGGGTCTTTTCGCGCTTGTTGAAGTCCTGGACCAGGGTTTCGATGCCCGCGGAAAGGCCCACCTGGTCGAGCACGACCGGCCGCAAGGCGCGGGCGATGTCTCGGACCTGCTGGATGATCTCGGTGTTGAGGTCGACGAGCTCGAGGAGTTTTCTTCGGGTGCCTTCCCGGTCCAATTCGTCCATGCCCAGCTGCCGGTCAATCCAGAACAGCCCCAGCTTCAAGGCGGTCAGTTCCTGGCCGAGTTGATCATGGATGTCGCGGGAAAGGCTTCTTTTTTCCTCATCGCGCTCGCCTTCCACGTGACGGATCAAGGCCAGCAGTTCGCCATTGAGGCGCTCGGTTTCCCGCTCGGCAATGTGGCGCAGGGCCCGGTTTCGGTACGCGTCGAGGACGTTGTCTAGGGCGAGGGGAAATTGGTCCAGGCGCCGCTTGGACAGGTAATCCGAGGCGCCGTTCCGCATGTAGTCGACAGCCACTTCCTCTTCACCGGCACCGGTGATGACGATGAACGGGGATTGCGGGCTCAATTCGTCCCGAAGGCTGAGGGCTTCCGCAGCACTGCCGTCGGGAAGCAGGTGGTCCGCACAGATGAGGTCCGGCGATCGAGTGGCCAGGGCCTCCTTGAATTCGGCGAGGGTTTCGACGCGGCGAACGTTCAGGTTGCGTCGGCATTGGGCTGCGGCGCCCTTGAAGATGGTGGCATCGATGTCGTTGTCCTCCAGGTGCAGGAGGTCGAGGGGGGTCTCGGAATCCCGGTCCAGCAGGGGGTGGCTCCGCTGGTCCGGAAAGGAAGCGCCACCCTCGTGCTTCATCAGCCGACGATGGACCCGTAGGTCACCATGAAGCTGCGGTCGCCCTCGAAGATGGGCAGTCCGCTCTCCAGCAGTTCGATGGCCTGAGTGCGCTGTCCGTCGGCGTCGAGTTGCTCGGAGGCCCGGATAATACCGGTCTTCAGCAGGTTTTCCATGGATTCCGTCAAGGGCTCGTCCCGGAAGTTCTCGATCTCCTCGCTGGCCGGAATGCGTCCGGTCATGCTGCCCATGAGCTCGATGGCGATGCCCCATTGCTGTGTGGCATCCCGGGTGGCTTTGCCGTAGTAGTTGGCCAGGCCAAGCATCACGTAAGCGGCCGGGTCACTTCCGTCCAATTTGGTGAGATAGTTGTACAGGCTCTTGGCCCGGGTGTACTTCTCAGCGTCCATCTCAGTGTCGGCCTGCGCGATGGTCTCGGCGCGAAGCTCCTCGATGAACTCGAGTTGGTCCGGCACGTACTCCATCTCCTTGTCCTTCTTGATGAACTTGGTACAGTACTTCAGGCTCTCCTTCAGGGCCTTGGGGTAGTTCTCCTTGAGCTCCGGATCATCGCTCTGGTGGATCTTGAGGTAGGCACGGGCCATGTATCCGTATGGCTCCGGGTGCTTCTTGGTGTTCTCCTTCTCGGTGAACCCGATGGCCCGGAAGAGGACGCGCTCGTATTTCTCATCGACGAGATCCTCGAGCATTCGGCTGTATTTCGGATCCTGGGCTTCTGCGTCCGAGATGGAGCCGAACAGGGCGAAGACGAGTGCCAGCAGGGAAAAGAGGTGCAGGTTTCCTTTCATGTCCGGAAAGGTAGGAACACGAAGGGGATTCGCGGGATTATTGCAGGGTGGAACGTCCGCCAAAGCATGTCAACATCTCCGGGTCCGGGGCCGCCTTCTTCGTGGATCGGGGGTGGGTTCCGTTTCCATTTCAGTCCGAGACATGGGACCATTTTGCGGCCGGGGGCGATGGTTTGGTGAATGCCCCGACGGGAAGCGGAAAGACATACAGCTGTCTCGTTCCCGCCACCGTCCACGGCGGAAAGGCGGGGGGGCTGAGGGTGCTGTGGATCACGCCCATCCGCGCGCTGGCCAAGGAAATTCACGGTTCGGCATCGCGCCTTCTCGACTTCCTGGACAACGGCTGGACGGTCGAGGTCCGCACCGGAGACACGCCCTCCGCCCAAAAGCAGAGACAGGACCGCCGCATGCCGGAAATCCTGATCACCACCCCGGAAAGCCTGCATGTGCTGCTGGCCAAGAAAGGGGGGGAGAAGCGGTTTGGAGGCCTGAGCGCCATCGTGGTGGATGAATGGCATGACCTGCTGGGGAACAAGCGGGGCGTGCAGGTCGAGTTGGCCATTGCCCAGTTGAAGGCCTTGTCCCCGTCCATGCGGGTCTGGGGCATCTCCGCGACCATCGGCAACCTCGAGGAGGCGATGGAGACCTTGGTTGGTCTGGACCGGCTGAAGGATGCCCGCATCATCCGGTCAGCCATTGAGAAGCGCATCGCCGTGGACAGCCTCATGCCCGAGGCCTTTGAGAAGTTGCCGTGGTCGGGCCACCTCGGGGTCCAGCTTCTCGACCAGGTGGTGGACATCATCCGGAGCCACGCCAGTACGCTCGTGTTCACCAATACCCGGTCGCAGTCCGAAATCTGGTACCAGAAAATCCTCGCGGCCAACCCCGACCTGGCCGGGGCCATCGCATTGCACCACGGGAGCATCAGCAAGGAGCTGCGCTTCTGGGTCGAGGACGCTCTGTACGATGGGCGGCTCAAGGCGGTGGTCTGCACCAGTTCGCTGGACCTCGGGGTCGATTTCCGGCCGGTCGAGGCCATCGTCCAAATCGGCGGACCGAAGGGGGTGGCCCGCTTCGTGCAGCGCGCGGGCCGGAGCGGACACCAACCGGGTGCGGAGAGCAAGATCCATTTCCTGCCCACATTCGGGCTGGAGCTCCTGGAGGCGGCGGCCCTTCGCAAGGCGGTGGAAACGGGTGAAATCGAGCCCCGCCGGCCCATGATTCGGTCGTTTGACGTCCTCGTCCAATTCCTGTGCACACTGGCGGTCGGGGATGGATTCCGGGCGGAGGCGTTGCGTGAGCGCATCCTGACGACCCACGCGTTTGCCACCATGGACGAGCAGGAGTGGGGGGATGTCCTGGCCATGGTCACGACCGGGGGGCGGGCCTTTGCGGCCTATGACGAATTCAACCGGGTGGAAAAAGGCGAAGACGGGGTCTATCGCATTGTGGACCGCCGGGCCGCCCGTCGCCACCGGATGTCCATCGGCACCATCGTGGGCGACACCATGATCGCCGTGAAGTGGCGGAGCGGGGGGCTGGTTGGCCATGTCGAGGAGTACTTCGTGAGCAGCCTGAATCCGGGAGACGTCTTCTGGTTCGGAGGACGATGCCTGGAGCTGATCCGGTTCAAGAACCTCGTCGCGCAGGTGAAGCCGGCGAAATCGCCCAAGGGGCGCATCCCGACCTGGCAGGGGGGACGCTTGCCCTGGACCTCGATGGTGAGCCGCATTCTGCGGGAGACCCTCGACGATTATGCCCACGGCCGCCGGATCAGCCCTGAGCTGGAGCGCATCACGCCCATGCTCGAACTCCAATCGGAGCGAAGCCATCTGCCCGTCTCGGGCCAGGTCCTGATGGAGGTCATGGAGAGCCGGGAGGGCCACCACCTGTTCGTGTTCCCGATGGAAGGCAGGATGGTCCACGAAGGGGTCGCCGCGCTCATGGCGTACCGCATGAGCCTGCTGCAGCCCATGACCTTCTCGATGGCTTACAACGATTATGGCTTCGAGCTGCTGAGCGATCAACCCATCCCCATCACCGAGGCGTTCGACAGCGACCTGTTCAGCACCGCCCATCTGATGGATGACCTCGAGGCGACGGTCAATGGAGCCGAATTGGCCCGGCGCCAATTCCGGGACATCGCCGTGATTGCCGGCCTCGTCTTTCGAGGCTACCCGGGGCAGCCGGTGAAGGACCGGCATCTGCAGGGGTCGAGTTCCCTGCTCTTCGATGTGCTCGCCGACCACGACCCCGTCAACCTGCTGTACCGGCAAGCCTTCGATGAAATGACCCACCACCAGATCGAGTTCGACCGGTTGCGGGAGGTGTTGGACCGGTTGAATGCGGGCAAATGGGTCATCACCCATCCGGAACGCCCGACACCGTTTTCCTTCCCGATCCTCGTCGACCGGTTGCGGGAGAAGCTCTCCAGCGAGCAGCTCGAAGCGAGAATCAAGCGCATGGCGCGTGCAACGGGCTAGGGCTTCCTCACGTTACCTTCGCGGCATGCAAGGATGGACTCCCCGGTCGTCAAGGCCGTCGCGGTGGGGCTGGTGTATGGTGCTCGCCCTCCTCGGATGGCAGGGCCTGGTGCTGGCTCAGGGAACGGTGAAGGGATTTGTCCGGGCCGAACAGGACGGTGCTCCGGTGCTGTTTGCTGCGGTCGTCCTCGAAGGGACGACCTACGGGGTCTCCACCGACATCCAAGGCTACTACAGTTTGTCCAAGGTGCCCGCCGGTACCTACACGCTGGTCGTCTCCAGCGTCGAATACAAGCCCTTCCGGACGGAAGTGGTGGTGCGGGATGACCGGGTGTTGACCCAGAACATCACGCTCGAGGCTGGACTCATCGAGCTGGAGAGCGCGGTCATTTCCACGGAACGGGGCGAACAGCTCAATACGGTTCGCATGTCGGTCGAATCCATCCAGCCGGCGGACATCAAACGCATTCCCAGCCTCGGGGGCACGCCGGACCTCGTGCAGGTTCTGCAAACCCTGCCTGGCTTCGTCTCGACAGGGGACCAGGGCGGCCAGCTTTACATCCGCGGGGGGTCGCCCGTCCAGAACAAGGTGCTGCTGGACGGCATGATCATCTACAATGCCTTCCACAGCATCGGCCTCTTCAGCGTCTTCGACACGGACATCATTTCCAACGCGGACATCTACACCGGCGGCTTCAGCGGACGGTATGGCGGGCGGATCAGCTCGATCATGGACATCTCGACCCGGGACGGCAGCCTCGCCGGGCTGAGCGGCCGCATCGGGGCCAGCCCGTTCGGCAGCAAGCTCCTGATCGAAGGGCCGCTCGGCAAGCGCAATGAGCGGGGCGGGGGCACCTCCTTCATCCTCAGCGGGAAGCGCAGCTACCTCGAGCAGAGCTCCAAGGTGCTCTACAGCTACATCGACGAGGAGGGATTGCCGTTCAACTTCACCGACCTCTACGGCAAGCTCACCTTCGCCGGTGGCGCGGGCAGCCGGGCCAGCCTGTTCGGCTTCTCCTTCAACGACGATGTGAGCTACCAGGCGCTGAGCAACCTCGACTGGAGCAATGTGGGCGGCGGCGGCCAGTTCATCGTGGTGCCCACGGGCAGCGCGGTGCTCATCAAGGGCAACTTCGCCAGCTCCCGCTACCGCATCGATTTGCGTGAGGAAGGGTTGCCGGACCGTTTCAGCCAGGTCAACGGCTTCAACTTCGGGCTCAACTTCAAGTATGTCCTCGGAGACGACGAGGCGCGCTACGGAATTCAAGCCGTGGGACTCCGGACGGACTTCCGGACGTTCAACGCCCTCGGGGTGTCCGTGGAGCAGGCCGAGAACACCACCGAGCTCGCCGGGTACTTCGACTACAAGCGTCAGCGGGGCCCGTGGATCGTCAATCCGTCGCTGCGCATCCAGTA
This sequence comes from Flavobacteriales bacterium, assembly GCA_011522855.1. Taxonomy (GTDB): domain Bacteria; phylum Bacteroidota; class Bacteroidia; order Flavobacteriales_D; family Sanyastnellaceae; genus UBA8752. Next base: position 372 of record WTID01000008.1, on the reverse strand, counting down.
CTACAGCTCGCTCGCCGAGTTCAGGCCGGAGCCCCGCCTCGGCATCAAGTACAAAGCGTCAGAGCGTCTCCGTCTGAAGGCCGCCGGTGGCCTGTACAGCCAGAACCTCATCTCGGCCAACTCCGATCGGGACGTCGTCAACCTGTTCTACGGATTCCTGTCCGGTCCTTCGAATCTCCAGGACCAGCTCATCGGTCCGGACGGGGAGGTCCAGGAGATCACGCACAGCCTGCAGACCGCCGCCCACGCGGTGGGTGGATTCGAATTCGACCTGACCGAGCGGATCAACGTGAATGTGGAGGGCTACACGAAGTGGTTCACGCAGCTCACGAACCAGAACCGCAACAAGCTCTTCCCTGACACCTATGAGTT